>JAOZKP010000018.1 GCA_029935295.1 bacterium
CCGGACAAGCCAACCCCTCGCCACCAGTAGGTCCGGCATTGGGGCAGCATGGCGTTAATATTATGGAGTTCTGTAAATCCTTCAATGCGAAAACTGATAGTCAACAGGGTATGATTATTCCGGTTATTATTACGGTTTACGCAGATCGCAGTTTTAGTTTTATTACCAAGACTCCGCCGGCGGCAGTTCTCTTGAAGAAAGCCGCCAAGGTTGAAAAGGGTTCTGGCGTACCTAATAAAGATAAAGTTGGAACAGTTACCATGAAACAGGTTAAAGAGATCGCCGAACTTAAGATGGTTGATCTTAATGCCAATGATATAGATGCAGCCTGTCTGATTATTGCTGGCACAGCCCGCAGCATGGGTATTGACGTAGTATAAAAAGGATATGTGAGGATTAAATGGCAAAGTCAGGAAAAAAATATAGTGCCAATCGGGCCAAAGTAGATTCCGACAGGAAATATACTCTGGAGGAAGCGGTTGATTTGTTGAAATCATTTACACCGTCTAAGTTCGATGAGAGTGTCGATATTGCTGTGCGTTTAGGAGTTGATCCTCGCCATGCCGATCAAATGGTGCGTGGTGCAGAAATGCTTCCACACGGAAGTGGTAAAAGTGCCCGGATTGTGGTTTTTGCCAAAGGCGAAAAAGAGATTGAAGCTCGCGATGCCGGTGCTGATTTTGTTGGTGCTGATGATCTTGCCAAAAAAATCAGTGATGGCTGGCTCGATTTTGATAAAGCAATTGCGACTCCGGATATGATGGGTGTCGTTGGTAAACTTGGCCGGGTCTTAGGACCTCGTGGCCTGATGCCGAATCCTAAGGTCGGAACCGTAACTTTCGACATTGCCCGGGCAGTACAGGAAATTAAAGCCGGTAAAGTTGAATTCCGAGTGGAAAAAGCCGGAATTGTACAAGTCCCGGTTGGCCGCCTTTCATTCAGTGCTGAGAAGTTAATGGAGAATATCACGGCCATGGTGGATGCTTTGAACAAGCTCAAACCGTCTTCAAGCAAGGGTAACTACATGCGTGGCTTCACATTGGCTTCGACCATGGGGCCTGGCATCAGAATTGATGTGAATAGCTTGTAAATCGATTTAAATAATAAGTTTAATTTAAGATTGAATTTCAATAGGATATCTGAGCTGTTGACCGTGGGTTGATCTAAAACGGGTCGTAAAATCCCGCCGAGGCTGTCTGTTTTGTGGTGACACACACAAATCTGATATAAGAGTGAGCTCATTTGCCTTTTGACATGAAAGTAAACTGATAAGGAGGTGAAAAAAGGTGAATAGAGCTGATAAACAAGTTCAGATTGACGAATTGACCGCCAAATTTGGTGATGCTCAAGCCGCTTTTCTGGCAGACTATCGTGGTCTTGACGTTGAAAAGATTACCGCATTGCGGGATCGTTTGCGTGAGAAAGAGACAGAATTCAAGGTAGTTAAAAATACCCTGGCTCGGATAGCTGCAAAAGCTACCGGAAATGAAGTTCTGGTTGACCATCTCAAGGGCCCAAGTGCTTTGGCCATTGTCTATGGTGATCCCGCTGCTGCAGCCAAAGTATTGGTCGAGTTTGCGAAAGAGGAAGATGCGCTTGAAGTTATCGGGGGCGTGCTCTCCGGCAGCTATCTTGATAATGCGTCTTTAAAACAGCTGGCTGAATTGCCGAGCAAAGATGTTATGCGCGCCATGTTTCTGGGAACTTTGAATGCAGTTCCGGGCGGATTTGTCAATGTCCTTAGTGCAGTGACCCGTTCTGCTGTCCAGGTTCTGAACGCGATTAAGGAAAAGAAAGAACAGAATGGCGAGGCGTAAAAGCTTAGGTTGCTTCTGTCCTGACTATCAAAACTAAAAAATTGCTAAAGTTTAATTTATATCCTATTTAGAAGGAGTTTAATGCTATGTCGATCACAAAAGAAGATGTAATCCAGTTTATTGAAAATATGACAGTTCTTGAGCTCTCCGAGCTGGTTTCAGAGCTTGAAGAGAAATTCGGTGTTTCTGCTGCTGCCCCGATGGCAGTCGCGGCTATGCCGGCTGCCGGTGGTGATGCCGGTGCGGCTGTCGAGCAGACTGAATTTGATGCTATGCTTACCTCTTATGGTGAGAAGAAGATTCAGGTTATTAAAACTGTGCGTGAGATCACCGGTCTCGGTCTGAAAGAAGCGAAAGCCGTTGTTGAAGAAGCTCCGAAAGCCATTAAGGAAGCTGTCAGCAAAGAAGAAGCTGAAGAAATCGTGAAAAAACTTGAAGCTGCTGGAGCCTCTGCCGAGGTGAAATAAGTTGTCTCAAGATGATTTAAAATCATCTAATATAACTATATTTTAATGTAAGGGATAGGGCCAAATGGCCTTATCCCTTACGTTGTTTTTTATTCTCTACACTTTTAAGGCGTAAAATCCTACTTATTCAGTAATATTTTCTGGCCTGGTGCAGAGTCGCAAACCTTCCTGCCCCCCAAGTAAATAGTTTCAAATCTCTAACTTTGAATATAATGAGGTTAAAGTTCTATGGTAGCCCGCAATAGCCGTAATCTACCTCGTCTGCGTTGTAATTTTGCGTCCATTAAAGAGGTCGTAAAAGTACCTTTTCTCCTTGATCTGCAGCTCGATTCCTATAAACGTTTCCTTCAGGACGAAATTCCTCTTGATGAACGCGATGACATCGGTATCCACGGTGTTTTCAAAAGTGTTTTTCCGATTAAGGATTTCTATGGCACTTCGTCGATTGAATATGTAAGTTACACTCTCGGTACACCGCGTTATACAGATCGTGAATGTATGCTTAAAGGGGTTACTTATTCAGTGCCCATTCGTGTGCGTATCCGTCTGATTATCTGGGATATCGAGGAGGGCAGCGAACAGCGCTCAATCCGCGACATCAAGGAGCAGGAGGTCTATTTCGGTGAGATTCCACTGATGAGTGAAAGAGGAACTTTCATCGTCAACGGTACCGAACGGGTTATCGTCAGTCAGCTGCATCGCTCACCCGGCGTCTTTTTTGCGCAGGAGAAAGCTAAGAGCTCGGTCAGCGGACTTTCACTCTTCAGTGCCCGCGTAATTCCTTATCGGGGATCATGGATCGATTTTGAATTTGATAATAAAGATCTTATTCATGTGCGCATTGACCGCCGCCGTAAATTGCCGGCCACGGTTCTGCTGCGGGCACTGGGTTATTCGACTGAAGAGCTGCTGAATCTTTTTTACGACAGTGTTGTTGTTAACCGTCTGGAAGATGGCAGTTTTACCCGGCAGATCAATTATGACAACAGTGACCTGGTTGCCAGTTTCAAGGCGCGAGAAGATATTTTAGATCCTGAGAGCGGGGATGTACTCCTGGCCAAAGGCCGGAAAATCAGTAAAGCAGCGCTGCGGCGTATGAAATCTGCCGGTCTTGAATATCTGCCGATGATGGATGACGAACTGGTCGGTTCATATGTCTCACATGATGTAGTAGATCCGCAGACGGGTGAAGTTCTGCTCGAGTGCAATGAAGAAATTACTGCGGATAAACTTGAAGACTTGCAGCAGAGCGGGGTTGAACAGCTGGAGATCCTCTTCATCGATAATATCAACGTCGGTTCCTATCTGCGGGATACTCTGCTGGTTGATAAGATTGTTTTGAGTGATGAAGAGCGCGAATTCGTGGCTCAGGGCCAGAAAACCGAGAAAGAGCTTGAGGTTGAAAAAGCCAAGCTCGAAATCTATCGGCGCCTGCGTCCTGGGGAACCGCCAACGATCGATATTGCCGACTCTTTGTTTCAGAATCTCTTTTTTAATCCTGAACGCTATGACCTCTCCCGGGTTGGACGTTTGAAGATTAATCATAAGCTCGGGACGGAGCAGGATCTTGACTGTAAGACCCTGACGGAAGAAGATATCATAGAAATTGTTCGTTATCTGATTGCTTTAAGATCCGATAAAGGAGTTATCGATGATATTGATAACCTCGGTAACCGGCGGGTACGTACGGTTGGCGAGCTGATTGAAAATCAGTATCGTATTGGTCTTGTACGGATGGAGAAATCGATCCGTGAACGGATGAGTCTGCAGGAGATCGATACGGCGATGCCGCACGATCTGATTAACTCGAAGCCGGTTAGTGCAGCGATTAAAGAGTTTTTCGGTTCCAGTCAGCTCTCGCAGTTTATGGATCAGACCAATCCCCTTTCAGAGATTACCCATAAACGGCGTTTAAGTGCATTGGGACCGGGTGGATTAACGCGTGAGCGGGCCGGTTTTGAGGTGCGTGACGTTCATCTGACCCATTACGGCCGTCTCTGTCCGATTGAAACTCCGGAAGGGCCGAACATCGGTTTGATCGCATCGCTGGCCTGTTATGCCAAGGTCAATGAATTCGGTTTTATTGAGACTCCTTACCGGGTCGTCAAGGATGGTGTGGTCACCGATGAGATTACCCACCTCTACGCCATGTCTGAGGATGACAAGATTATCGCTCAGGCGAGTGCTCCCCTTAATCCCGACGGAAGTTTTGCAAATGAGTTGGTTGCCTGTCGGAAAGCGGGTGAATACAGCATTGAAAGCCGTGATAATATTCACTATATGGATGTTTCGCCGCGGCAGCTGGTGAGTGTAGCTGCTTCTCTGATTCCTTTCCTGGAGCATGATGATGCTAACCGGGCCTTGATGGGCTCAAATATGCAGCGTCAGGCTGTGCCTCTGCTTCGGGCTGAAGCGCCGATGGTCGGGACGGGTATGGAAGCCCGGGTTGCGCTTGATTCCGGGATTGCAGTGGTGGCGAAAAAGAGTGGTTTTGTTGAGTATGTTGACTCGGGAAAAGTCATTGTCCGGCATGAGCCGGAAAATAGTGATGATGAATTCAGTCTCGATATTTATCCTTTAGCCAAGTTTATGCGTTCGAATCAGAATACCTGCTGCAACCATATTCCTCTGGTTAAGAGTGGCACCTGGGTTGGGGCTGGAGAGATCTTGGCGGATGGTCCTTCGATGGATCACGGCGAACTTGCTTTGGGGCAGAATGTTAAAGTCGCTTTTATGCCCTGGGGCGGATATAACTTTGAAGATTCAATCCTGATTAATGAACGAATTGTTAAGGAAGATAGGTTTACCTCCATTCATATTGAAGTATGTGAAGTCGTAGCCCGGGATACCAAATTAGGGCCGGAGGAGATCACCCGCGATATCCCCAATGTCGGTGATGAAGGCTTAGCTCATCTGGATCAGGAAGGTATTGTTCATATCGGTGCCCATGTCAGCCCCGGTGATATTCTGGTCGGTAAGATTACGCCGAAAGGTGAAACCCAGCTTTCTCCAGAGGAGAAACTCTTACGGGCGATTTTCGGTGAAAAGGCGGGTGAAGTGCGGGATACCTCTCTGCGGGTCTCTCCCGGAGTTCGCGGGGTGGTTATTAATACGAAGACCTTTGCCCGTAAAGGATATGGCGGTGAAGGCGGTGCCGAAGAGCGCGAGCGTGATATTAAATTAGTTAAACGTGAAGCTAACGCCGAACTTTATGCCATCCGCCGGAGTGTGACTTCGCGCATGCGGGAGTTACTTGCGGGGCAGACGCTGGAAACCGATCTTAAGAGCGGTAAGGGGAAAGTCGTTCTCACCGCCGGCAGTAAACTCACATCGGAAGATACCGAAAAAGTTACGTTGAAGATGTGTAGTAACTTGGTGTTGCGGGATGCTGTCGAGATTGAAGAGCAGATCAGTCGTCTAGTTGCTTACATGGAGAGCGAAATCCAGCGGGTTGAAGAGTCACTTGAAGAGAAGATTGAGACCTTGCGGCGCGGTGATGATCTCCAGCCCGGGGTTAACCAGATGGTGAAAATCTATATTGCCATTAAGCGTAAACTCTCTGTTGGTGATAAGATGTCCGGTCGTCATGGTAACAAAGGTGTACTCTCGCGGATTGTTCCGGAAGAGGATATGCCTTATCTTGCCGATGGTTCAAGTGTTGATATTGTCTTGAATCCGCTCGGTGTGCCATCACGGATGAATGTCGGTCAGGTATTAGAAACTCATCTTGGCTGGGCTGCTCAGAGTCTTGGGCGCCAGATCGAAGAGATGATCGAAAAAGATTATGGTCCAAAAGCCATGCGCGAAAAACTTAATCATGTTTTTACGCATGATCAGGGTTCCCGTGACTGGCTGGCTGATGCCAGTGATGATGAAGTTCTGGAACAGGCGGGTAAACTTTCCCGTTATGTGCCGATGGCGACCCCGGTTTTTGACGGCATCGGTGAAGAGCGTTTGAAAGAGTGTCTCGAAAATGCCGGTCTGCCGCGCAGCGGCCAGGTAACTCTTTATGACGGGCGTACCGGTGAAGCCTTTGAACGACCGGTTACGGTTGGTTATATGTATATTCTGAAACTGCATCATCTGGTTGATGATAAGATGCATGCCCGCTCAATCGGGCCTTACTCACTGGTTACGCAGCAGCCGCTGGGCGGTAAAGCTCAGTTCGGTGGTCAGCGTCTGGGAGAGATGGAGGTCTGGGCTCTGGAAGCTTACGGGGCAGCTTATACCCTGCAGGAGTTTCTGACGGTCAAGTCGGATGATGTTGCCGGGCGTACCCGGATGTATGAGGCAATTGTTAAAGGTAAGCAGACCATGGAATCAGGCCTGCCGGAATCCTTCAATGTTTTGGTTAAAGAACTCCAGAGTCTCTGTCTGGATGTCGAATTGGAGGAGGAGAAATCATGAGAGATGTTTTAAGCTTTTTTCAGAAACCTAAAGATGCAAAAAAATTCAGTTCCCTGCAGATTAAACTGGCGTCACCGGAGAAAATTCGGAGCTGGTCTTTCGGCGAAGTTAAAAAACCGGAAACCGTAAACTATCGGACTTTCAAGCCCGAGCGTGACGGTCTATTTTGCGCCAAGATATTTGGTCCGGTAAAAGATTTCGAATGCAACTGCGGTAAATATAAACGCATGAAACATCGTGGTATTGTCTGCGAAAAGTGCGGGGTTGAAGTTATTCAGTCGAAGGTTCGCCGGGTGCGTATGGGCCATATTGAGCTTGCGACTCCGGTTGCCCACATCTGGTTTTTAAAGAGTCTGCCGAGCCGGATTGCTCTGCTGCTGGATAAGACCTTAAAAGATGTTGAGCGGATTCTCTATTTTGAGAATTATGTCGTTCTTGATGCCGGTGATGCTGACGAGATTGTTAACGGACAGCAGCTCTCCGAAGATGAGTTTTTGCTTCTGGACGAAAAATACGGTCCGAGCATCCGTTGCGGTATTGGCGCGGAAGCGGTCAAGGAGATGTTGGAGAAAGTCGACTTGGAAGCCGAACGTCTGACTCTGCGTGAAGAGATGGTGACAACCGGCTCCGAAGCGAAAAAGAAGAAGATTGCCAAACGGCTTAAAGTTATCGATGATTTTATTAAATCCGGGAACCTGCCGCAGTGGATGATCATGGATGTTATTCCGATCCTGCCGCCGGATTTGCGGCCGCTGGTACCATTGGATGGCGGCCGTTTTGCGACCTCTGACCTTAATGATCTCTATCGCCGGGTTATCAACCGTAACAATCGTTTGAAACGTTTGATTGAACTGAAAGCGCCGTGGATTATTATCTGTAATGAGAAGCGGATGCTGCAGGAGGCGGTTGACGCCTTGTTTGACAACGGCCGTCGCGGCCGGGCAATCAGTGGCGCCAATAAACGGCCGCTTAAATCACTCAGTGACATGCTTAAAGGGAAACAGGGTCGTTTTCGGCAGAATCTCTTGGGTAAACGGGTCGACTATTCCGGCCGTTCAGTTATTGTGGTTGGGCCGGAGCTACGTCTGCATCAGTGCGGATTGCCGAAAAAGATGGCGCTTGAGCTGTTTAAGCCTTTTATCTATAATAAACTGCTCGAACGTAACTATGTGACAACCATTAAGAGTGCCAAAAAAATGGTTGAACTGGAAAAATCTGAAGTCTGGGATCTTCTCGAGGAAGTCATTACCGAACACCCGGTCATGCTCAACCGGGCTCCGACCCTGCATCGATTGGGTATTCAGGCTTTTGAACCGATTTTAAGTGAAGGTAAAGCGATTCGTCTGCACCCTCTGGTCTGCAGCGCTTACAATGCTGACTTTGACGGTGATCAGATGGCGGTGCATGTGCCGCTAACGGTTGAAGCCCAGACCGAGGCCCGGGTTTTGATGATGTCGACCAACAACATCCTCTCCCCGGCCAATGGCCGTCCGGTAATTATCCCGACTCAGGATATCGTTTTAGGGATCTACTGGCTCACCCGTGAACGCCCGTTTGCACTTGGTACCGGTACCATATTCAGCTCACCGGAAGAGGTATTGATTGCCTATGACGCCGGCTGTGTCCACCTACAGGCTGAAATCAAGGTTCTGCTGGATGGAGAACTGGTAGATACAACCGTGGGCCGGGTGCTGCTCTATGATATTGTGCCGGAGGAGATCGCTTTTGCATCCTATAATGAAAATCTGACCAAAAAAACTATTTCCCGTCTTTTTGAGAATATTTACCTTAAAGCAGGGGATAAAAAAACGGTTATCTTTGCTGACCGGATTAAGGATCTGGGTTATGAAATTGCAACCCAGGCCGGGATTTCAATCGGGATTGACGATCTCGAAATTCCCGAATCCAAGACCCGGCTGATTGAAGAGGCCAACGAAAAAGTTCGCGAGATTGAAAGACAGATTAACAATGGCCTGATTACCTCGGGTGAGCGTTATAATAAACTGATTGATATCTGGTCGAAAACGACGGATGAAGTTGCCAATGAAATGATGGCGACGATCAGTAAAGAGAATATGCTGGATGAGGCCGGAGAGGCGCATGAGGTTAAATCGTTTAACTCCGTTTTTATGATGGCCGATTCCGGCGCCCGTGGGAGTCAGCAGCAGATTCGTCAGCTCGCCGGGATGCGCGGTTTGATGGCAAAACCGTCGGGTGAGATTATTGAAAACCCGATTCTTGCCAACTTCCGCGAAGGCTTGAATGTTCTCCAGTATTTTGTTTCCACCCATGGGGCGCGTAAAGGTCTCGCAGATACGGCATTGAAAACCGCTAATTCAGGATACCTGACCCGGCGTTTGGTTGATGTTGCCCAGGATGCGGTGGTTTCCGAGGTTGACTGCGGGACTTTGGACGGTATCTATGTGACCCCGCTGACTGAAGGTGGTGAAATTATCGAAAGCGTTGCTTCCCGGGTACTTGGACGCGTGGCTCAGGAGGATATAATTTCACCGTTGACCGGTGAAATTATTGTCGAAGCAGATCAGGAGATTACCGAAGATTTGGCCCAGCAGATTGATGTCTCCGGCCTTGATCGGGTGCGGATTCGTTCAGTTCTGACCTGTCAGTCGAAAAAAGGTATCTGTGCTTACTGTTACGGTCGTGATCTGGCGCGGGGCAGAATTGTTAATATCGGCGAGTCGGTCGGCGTAATTGCGGCTCAATCGATCGGTGAGCCCGGAACTCAGCTGACTATGCGGACATTTCATATCGGCGGCACCGCTTCCAGTGCAGTTGAACAGTCATCGCTTGAATCTAAACTTGGTGGTGTGGTAAAATTTATAAAACTTGATACTGTGCGTAATCGTGACGGCAAGCTGGTTGCCATGAACCGGAACGGTGAAATTGCGATTGTTGATGATAAAGGCGATATAAAAGAGCGTAACAAGGTTGTTTTCGGAGCTCAGCTACTGGTTGAAGAGGGTAATGAAATTAAACCGGGCCAGCTTCTGTCTGAATGGGATCCTTTCTCGATTCCGACAATTACTGCGGTCAGCGGCCGGGTTAAATATGGCGACATTGTCGAAGGGGTTACCTTTTCCGAGCAGGTTGATCAGCAGACCGGAATGTCACGCCGGGTAGTCAGTGAATCACGAAATGCTGATTTGCGGCCGCGTCTCTCAATTAAAGATGAGAAGAACCGGACTATGAAAGTAGGCGATCGTGGCGATGCGCGTTATTATTTCTCTCCCGGAGTTCACATTATGGTGGCTGAGGGTGATGAGGTTATGGCCGGTGACATTGTCGCAACCAAGCCTCGGGATACGACTAAGACCAAAGATATTACCGGTGGTCTGCCGCGTGTCGCAGAACTTTTCGAAGCCCGTAAGCCGAAAGAGATTGCAGTTATCGCTGAGATTGAAGGCGTAATTACGCTCGGTAAAATGGTTAAGGGTAAACAGCGGGTTATTATTACGCCGGAGATCGGTGAACCGGTTGAGCAGCTGATTCCTAAGGGTAAATATCTGATTGTGCATGAGGGTGATACGGTTATCGCCGGAGAGCCTTTAGTTGACGGATCGATTGACCCCCATGATATCCTGCAGGTACTCGGCGTTAAAGAACTGGCTAAATATATTGTTAATGAGGTCCAGGAGGTTTATCGGCTCCAAGGGGTTGGCATCAATGATAAGCACATTGAGGTCATTGTCCGCCAGATGCTCCGACGGATCAAAATTGTTGAGCCCGGGGAGAGCCCGTTTCTGGTTGATGAAACAATCGAAAAGAGTGTTTTCGAAGAGGGCAACCTCAAGGCCGTGGCTGAGGGCCTGCAGCCGGCAGTAGGTGAACCGCTGTTTTTGGGTATTACCAAAGCTTCACTGAGTACCGACAGCTTTATCTCAGCGGCATCATTTCAGGAGACAACCAAGGTCCTGACCCAGGCGAGCATCGCCGGTAAAGTTGACCATCTTGTTGGCCTGAAAGAGAATGTTATCATGGGCCGCCTGATTCCCGCCGGTTCCGGTCAGCGTCGCTACAGCGGTATGAAAGTCGATATGAGTGAAGAGGATAAGCTTTTTATTAAAGAGACCGTAGCGGCTAATACTGAGGCTGAAGAAGCGGCACTGCTCGCAGAAACAGCAAATGATCTTTAGTCAGGACCAGGATTAGATGACGGAAAAGATCTATCGGGTTCTGGATGCAAATTTCAACCGTCTGCGTGAAGGATTACGGGTAGTTGAAGATTACTGCCGCCTTGTTTGTGATGATAATCTGGCTTTGCAGGTCAAAGATCTGCGTCATGATATTCGCGCATTTACAGATGAAAAACTTAATCTGGCTTGCCTTGTCGCCAGGTCTTCAGAAACTGATATCGGGAGTCGGACTTTTACTGAGACCGAAGCCCGGCGTCAGGATTGGCCGGCGGTTCTGCAGGCGAATCTGAAAAGATCGCAAGAGGCGGCCCGGGTGATTGAAGAGTGCGCCAAATTGGTCGGTCGCTCCGAGCTTTCCCAGGGGATTAAAGCCCTGCGTTTTAAGTTGTATGAGATGGAAAAACGGGTGCTTAATCAGAGAACCGTTAGGATCAGAGATTGGTTTGGAATTGATCGAAAAGTACCGGAGCTCTACCTTGTTTTAGACGAAGAGTTTTATACCGGTTCTGATCTGATTGCTGATGTCAGATCCGTTCTTGGCGCTGGGATCAGTTTTCTTCAGTGGCGACAGAAGAGTGGCTCCGACAGTTATTTTCTTGAACGGGCTTTGGAAATCAGAGCTCTCTGCCGAGAGTTTACAACTCCTTTTGTGGTTAACGACCGGCCCGATATCGCCATCCTGACAGATGCAGATATTCTCCATTTAGGGCAGAACGATCTCCCGATCGCCGCCGCCCGGCAGCTGGTTGGGGAAGCGATGCCGATCGGTCGCTCAACTCACTCTCTGGATCAGGCTTTGCAAGCGGTAGCGGAAGGCGCCGATTATTTAGGGTTTGGTCCGATTTTTAAAACCCCAAGTAAACGTAAACCTGATCCTGAAGTTGGTTTGCAGGGTCTTAAAGAGATGTTGGCTCAGGTTGACCTGCCGGTGGTTGCCATCGGCGGTCTGGATGAGACAAACCTGACAGATGTAGCCGTTGCGGGTGTGCCCGCGGTGGCTGTAATTCGCGCAATCTTGCAGGCCGCTGACCCAGCGGCAAAAGTTGCAACACTTAAAGCTTTGTTGCAAAATAGTGTTAAAGGATAATTTAGTATGACGCAAATGTTAGCCGCCCGGCGCGGTGAGATTACCCCGGTAATGGAGCAGGTTCTAAAAAATGAGCCAATTTCAGCCGAGGATTTATTGGCCGGAGTTGCAGTCGGAACCATAGCAATTCCCGCCAATATTAACCATGAAAATCTGACGGCCTATGGCATTGGTCAAGGTTTGAAAGTTAAAGTCAACGCCAATATCGGAACCTCATCAGATGCATCCGATCTTGAAAATGAGCTCCTTAAACTCAAAGCCGCAATCGATTGTGGTGCCCATGCGGTTATGGATTTAAGTACCGGTGGTGATCTAGATCAGGTGATGCGTTCGATCTTAGCTCAATGTTCAGTGCCTTTGGGTACGGTTCCGGTCTACCGCATCGCGCAAGAGGGAGTGCAGAAACACGGCTTTTTTGGTGATGTGACAATCGATGAGATGTTTGCCGTAATTGAACGTCAGGCTCAGACCGGGGTCGATTTTATGACAATTCACTGTGGCGTTAACCTGCGTACTTTAGAGAGTCTGCGGGAGTGTGGCCGGGTTACCGATGTTGTCAGTCGCGGTGGTGCGTTTATGGTTGAATGGATGATCTATAATGAACAGGAAAATCCTTTCTTTGAGCATTATGATCGTCTTTTAGAGATAGCCTTAAAGCATGATGTGACCTTGAGTTTGGGTGATGGTCTGCGGCCCGGATGTCTAGCTGACGCTACCGACCGGCCGCAGCTGCAGGAACTTATATTTCTTGGCGAACTTACCGATAGGGCCTGGGAGGCCGGGGTTCAGGTAATGATTGAAGGTCCGGGACATGTGCCTTTGCATCAGGTTGCAGCTAATATGCAACTGCAGAAGAGTTTGTGCAAAGGGGCACCGTTTTATGTCTTAGGGCCTCTGGTTACCGATATTGCACCCGGATATGATCATATTACAGCCGCCATTGGCGGTGCGGTGGCCGCGGCTGCCGGAGCTGATTTTCTCTGTTATGTTACCCCGGCCGAACACCTTTGTCTGCCGGATGTTGAGGATGTCAAAGAGGGAGTTATTGCCTCTCTGATTGCCGCTCATGCCGGCGATATCGCTAAAGGGTTGCCCGGCGCTCTGGATCAGGACCGGAAAATGGCCGAGAGCCGGAAAAAACTTGACTGGCAGGCCCAGATAGATTTGGCGATAGATCCTGTGCGGGCCCGTACCCGCCGAGCTGAAAGTATGCCTGAAGATGAAGAGGTCTGCTCAATGTGCGGAGAATTTTGTGCCATTAAAAAGGTTGATGCTTATCTGCATCCCAAAGATAAATGAGATTCATCAAAGGAGATAAATTATGAAGCCTTTAGATTTCAGCAAGCTTGATGGCCTGATTACGGCTGTTGCCCAGGATTATGAGACAGGTGAGGTTTTGATGCTCGCTTTTATGAATCCTGAAGCCTGGGAAGAAACCTTGAAAACCGGTCGTGCCTGTTATTTCAGCCGGAGTCGGCAGCGGCTTTGGCGTAAAGGTGAGGAGTCCGGCAATTTCCAGATAATTAAAGAGATTTTTGTCGATTGTGACCGGGATGCAGTGGTGCTCAAGATTGAGCAGGTTGGTGGTGCCGCCTGTCATGTTGGTTACAATAGCTGCTTTTACACTCAGATAGAGTCCGACGGCAGAGAGAAAATAATAAAAGCGGAAAAAGTTTTTGACCCCGAAAAAGTATACGGCAAAAAATAATAAAATTTAAGGAAAAGATTATGAAGTTAAGAGTAGGAATCCCGAAGGGTTCGTTGCAGGATGCGACGATCGATCTTTTTAAGAATGCAGGTTATAAAATAAGCACCAGTTCACGTTCATATTTCCCGACAATTGATGATCCTGAGATAGAGTGCATGTTGATTCGGGCTCAGGAGATGGCTCGTTATGTTGAAAGCGGCATTCTTGATATCGGGATTACCGGGCATGACTGGGTGGTTGAAAACGGTGCCGATGTTATCGAGATGACTGAACTGCAATATGCCAAAGTGACCTTCAATAAGGTACGCTGGGTTCTGGCGGCAAAGCAGGGCGGAAATATAAAATCAGTTAAAGACCTGGAAGGAAAAACCATAGCTACTGAAGTTGTGAATCTTTCCAAGAAATATCTGGCTGATAATGGAGTTTCCGCTAATGTAGAATACTCTTACGGGGCAACTGAAGTTAAGGTTCCGCACCTGGCCGATGCTATTATTGAGATTACCGAAACCGGTTCCTCTCTGCGGGCCAACAACCTTGAGATTATCGATACCGTTTTAGAGACCACGACGGTGCTTATCGCCAACCAGGATACGGTTGCCGACGAGTGGAAGAAGAATAAAGTTGAACGTCTGATTATGCTTTTGCAGAGTGCGCTCGAATCCCGTAATCGGGTTGGAGTGATGCTCAATGTCAAGCGTGAGAAACTTGACGAAGTTATCAAACTTTTGCCGCCGGCTAAAGTCCCAACTATATCCAGTTTGATGGATGATGGGTGGGTTGATATCTTTGTAGTTCTGCGTAAGAATGTGGTTCGTGACATTATCCCGGCGCTGAAAGATCTGGGCGCCCAGGGTATTGTTGAGTTTCCGTTAAGTAAATTTATTGAATAAGGTTGTGTGGTAACCCTTAAGTCAATGATAAAGCGCTTGACAGAAAAGAGCTTTTCTGGTAAATGCGCCGTCTCGCTTGCAAAACCCGAAAATCTGTTTGGGTTCAGATAGTAGAAAAAAGTATTAACAGTTTAAAAAAATTATTATAATATAACTTGTTTCAAGTTATACTTTTGGAGGAATAAAGCCTTGGCCAATCATAAATCAGCCTTGAAAAGAATGAGACAGAGTGAAACCCGGCGTTTGCGTAATCGTCAGGTTAATTCACATTTGAAAACCGTTTTGAAATCATTTTACAGTGCCGTTGATGCCAAAACCACTGGCACTGATATGACTGAAATCCATCGTCTGACCGTATCTGAAATCGACCGTGCGGCCACCCGGGGAGTCCTGCATAAACGCACAGCCGCCCGTAAAGTTTCCCGGATTACGGCTTACCTGCAAAAATCTCAGGCCCCGGTTGCAACTGTCGCCGGTTAGCTTGTAATCGTACGTCCGGTTGGATAGATAAGATTACAGCAAGTATCCTAAAAAATAAAAGAGCACCATCCCGATGAAGGGATGGTGCTCTTTTTGTTTGTATGGCAGTAATTCTGCAAATTCTACTCATCGTTTCAGTTCAATTCTTCCAGCTGACGATGCTTGGTTGCCTTTTTTTATACAAATTGCTGGAGAAATTTGACGGCGGGCATGTGGATGATATTCTGTTTGTTGATAAACGATTTTTCTCCGGTGGCTGAAATCTGGTAGAATTTTGCGGTCGGGAATTTTTTTTGCAGGTAGTGGAGGTGGGGGCTGGTTGAATTGTCAGTCCATTTGCATTCAACGAAAATCTGTGGCGTATTGTTATTGGTAATACAGAAATCAACCTCTCTTTTATCAGTATCTCTGAAGTAGCGAAGTTCCATCTCTTCACCGAAAACGTCTCTTTGGAAATGTACCCATTTAAGTAGGTGGGACGCGACCATGTTTTCAAATCTTGCCGCTTGGTCCGGAATCAGGCTCCAGTCGAAATGGTAATGTTTTTGCTCTTTTTTGACGGCCCGGATCAGGGGCGAGCCGAAGGGCGGGAGTCGGAAAATCATATAGATATTTTCAAAAATATCGAGCCAGCGGCTGACGGTTTTATGGGCTATCTGCAGATCTTCACGCAGGGCGTTTAATGAGAGGGGTGAACCTACAAGCTCCGGGAGGCGCAAGGATAGTAATTCCAACTTCGATAGATCTGAAATTGTCTCAATGGCGGGGCTCTCCTGGTTTACCAGCAGAGACCTGTAGTTAACCGACCACCTTTTTGCTTCGATTATGGATTTGGAAAAGTAAGGCTCGGGAAAACCGCCGAGCTGTAACAGTTCCAGAAAGTCATCTTGTTCGGTAATCTGTAACTCTTTTACGGATAAGGGGTGTAGGCGCAGATGGTGGTATCTTCCCTGAAGTGAGTCTCCGGACTTGCGGAGCATGTCCAGTCTGGCACTGCCGGTAATAATGATTTGGTGATTATCGTGAAATTCATCATATACCCCTTTGACATAGTCTCTCCATGAGGAGTATTTATGAATTTCGTCGAAACACCACAAATCCGTTAGCGGCAGCTCCCTTCTGAGAATTGCTTCCCGATGTTTGGGGATGTCCCAGTTAAGGTATGAAGCGGCATCAGTAATCACAGTTTTGGCAAGTGTAGTTTTCCCAACCTGCCTGGGGCCGCTGATAAAAACCATCTTGTTTTGCAGATCTTTTTTGACTTGATCCTGTAAATATCTTTTCTTCATATTCCCTATATATCTCTATTTTAGACCGAAGTCAAAAAAAATCATCTCTATTTTTCCGCAGGGTGTAAAATAGAGATGGAGACCGGGGTAATAGTCGGTCTCCATCTGGGTATAATTGGGGATATTTTGCTGTTGCTATGATGGGCCGGAATCAGCCCGGTTGGGATTTGGAGAGAGATATATCAGGGGGTCAGCAGGATTTGATGGTATCTCTTTTTTCCGGCCCGGAGCAGGATTTTATTTTCTTTGAAATCTTCCCGGGTCAGGGGGCGATCCTGTTCAATTCGCTGCTCGTTAAGATAGGCACCGCCCTGTTCGATCAAACGGCGGGTCTGGCCCTTGGATTTGGCAAGGCCGGTTTTCGTGAAGAGATCGACCAGAGTGACGCCGGTGTCAAGTTCAGAAAGGTTGATTTCCAGAGTCGGCAGATCTTCTTCCGATTTCTGCAAGCTGATATTACAAATTGTAGATGAAGTTTCAATTTTAAGATCCGGATCGGCACAGCCGAAACGGCTGACTGCGGTCCGGTAGGCTTTAGTTGCCGCCTCCGGACCATGAACCAGGGCTGTAACCTCGTAAGCCAGAATCTCCTTGGCGCGGTTAATGCCGTTATCTTGGAGCTGGCTCAGGTGCTTGACTTCGGTCATTGGCAGGAATGTAAAGAAACTTAAAAGTTTCTCGATTTCAGAATCCTCACAGTTGCGCCAGAATTGATAAAAATCAAGGACTGAGGTGCGGTCTTCAGCGAGCCAGACGGCGCCGCCGGCAGTTTTGCCGAATTTTTCCCCGTTACTGGTCGTCAGCAGCGGGAAAGTAATTCCGTAAGCTTCAAGCGACTGCGTTCGACGGATAAGATCGATACCGGCAACAATATTGCCCCACTGATCCTGGCCGCCCATCTGAATCCGGCAGTTTTTTTCTTTGCATAAAACGTGAAAATCGTAGGCCTGCAGCAGCATATAGTTGAACTCGATAAAAGATAGTCCAGTTTCCAGGCGCTGTTTATAAGATTCGGCGGTAAGCATCCGGTTAACGCTGAAATGGCGGCCGATATCACGTAAGAAATCGACATATTTAAGTTCGGAAAGCCAATCTGCATTGTTGATTAACTGGCACTTGTCGTCACTGAAATCGAGAAACCGGGCCAGCTGCCCGGCAATGCCTTTGCCGTTTGCAACGATCTTTTCCGGCGTCAGCATTTGCCGCATCTCGGTTTTGCCGCTGGGGTCGCCAACCATGGCCGTACCGCCGCCCAAGATCGCAATTGGTCGATGTCCGGCTCGCTGGAGATGCATCATAACGATGATCGGAATCAGACTGCCGACATGGAGGCTGTCAGCAGTTGGGTCAAAACCGATGTAGAAGGTTTGCGGCGGCTTCTGTAGAAGCGTTTTCAGACCCTCAGCGTCTGTGCTCTGATAAATCAGACCTCTCTCTTCCAGAGTTTGATAGACGTCATTATTCATAGCCATAGCTTTTTTAGTCCATTGTCAAGATCTGCTGAGCCTGGCGCAGCCGTTGATTGCCTTCCTGGAAGAGCTGCATGGCGGCAAGTATTTTTTCAACCACATCGTCCATGCCCTCTTTTTTGGCCTGAGCCGCCCACTTTTTATAATCAACTTGGTGGCTGTCGTTATGATCGACCCAGTGGTTTAACAGGGTCATCAGTTTTTCGTCAAAACTCATAGTTTCCTGATGGTTGCCGCAGCCGTGGCAGTGGTCGTGATTTTCGCAAGCTCCATGATCATGATGTTCATGCATAATTTTCTCCTTTTACGGTTAACTCAAGCCGGTTCACTGATTTTTTTGGAGTCGGCTATCTTGAGATAGGAGACCCCAATATCATCATTGTCGGCAAGCTTATCAATCCGTCGCATATATTGATGCGGGATCGAAATACTGTCAGTTTTTGCGAACTCTTTTCGCAAAGTTTCATCTTCCGGTGAGATTATAATTCGGTTTACATCTTCAAAAATTATCTCAGATACTTCAATGAAACCAAAGAATTCCGACTCCTTAACCGAGTGGGCCAATAATGAGTAGCTGCGGTCTTCGGTTTGGAAGTGGACGCGGAATATGGTTTTTTTACTATTTTTCATGTTTGTTCGCGTTAGTCTTATTTTTTGAAAATACCGGCTATCTTCTCAAAAAGACCTTTTTTCTTAGGTTGGGGTGGTGTCACCGGGGCTTTTTTAACGGGTGTTTTTTGCGGCTCAGCACTGTTTGGACTGTTTTTACGGTTGTCGGTTTTCGGTTGACTGTTGTTGTCGTATTTACG
>JAOZKP010000543.1 GCA_029935295.1 bacterium
TAAGGTAGTCGGCAATGTCGAAAGGGGATACTTTAACCATTTTTTATTCCTCCAGAAGTAATTTGTATGCAAAAGCTATTGCTCATTTCCTGGAGCAACAACCGCAAAAACATATTACAGATCAATTGAATAAGGTTTATGCAAAAAAATCGTCGGCTCTGGATAGAGGGATTTCAGCAATTCAATTTCAATCGTTAGAAAATGAAAAATGGTAATCAAACGAGGCGAAATATGGTGGGCTGAGTTGCCTGAGCCGACGGGTTCGGGGCCAGGTTATAGAAGACCCCTGGTTATTCTACAATCAAACGTATTTAATGAGAGTATTATCAATACGGTTATTGCCGCAGTTATCACAAGCAATCTCAATTTAGCTGATGCTCCTGGCAACCTCCTTCTTACGCCCAAGAAATCTAAACTACCCAGAAAAAGTGTCATTAATATGTCTCAGTTAATAACAGTTGATAAAGATTTTTTGACAGAAAAAGTAAGCTATTTGCCTGTCAGTATTATAGATAAAATTGACGATGGAATTAGGCTTGTTTTGAAGCTGTAAAAATGCAATAAGTTGCATAACTGTATCGGGTATGTTGATTATTTGTCGTTTTCAATTGGATAAATATCTTGCAGCTCTGGAAAGGTAGACACTATTGAATAGAAATTTACTGGATCTCATTTCTTCTGGTGAAGGTCTTACTGTTGAGTTTAAGTCCTCTCTTGACAAAGAAGCCATTGAAACCTTGTGTGCTTTTGCCAATACGAGTGGTGGCAGCATCTTACTGGGAGTGGATGACAACGGCGTTGTGAAAGGCGTTGAATTGGGACGAGAAACTTTACAAAATTGGAATAACCAGATTAAACAGTCCTGTTCGCCGTCGATATTACCTGAGAGTGAGGTAGTGGTTCACAATAACAAGCAGATTGTGATCTTGTCTGTTGCAGAATACCCGGTGAAACCCGTCAGTTGCAAGGGAAGATATTATAAGCGGATAAGCAATGCCAATCATCAAATGAGCATCACTGAAATATCTGATTTACATCTTAAAACCTTTAATACCAGCTGGGATCATTATTTGGATCAGCAACATGTGCTGGATGTAATTTCTCTGGATAAGGTCAATGAGTTTATTGCTTTGTCAAATAAAACTCGTTCATATCCTCTGTCTGATCCACCCCTGACCGTTCTCAGAAAATATGAGCTTCTAAAGGAACACAATAAAATAACAAATGGCTGTTATCTGTTATTTAGCAATACTGAGACTATGCTTACCGCCATTGATCTCGGCCGGTTTTCAAGCGCAACCAGCATTAAAGATAGTCTTACTGCCAGATCTGATCTTTTTAACAGTGTCGAAACTGTTTTAAATTTTTTACAAAAACATATAAACAAGAGTTATGTCATATCCGGTGAAGCCCAACGGACGGAACGTTGGGACTACCCTATGGATGCACTGCGTGAAATTGTAATTAACATGATTGTGCACCGTGATTATACCTGTGCATCTGAATCTTCCGTAAAAATTTTTGACGATTATATAGAATTTTACAATCCCGGTAAATTATCAGGCGGGTTGTCCGTTCAGCAGCTCATCTCCAGCAATTATACATCATCTATTCGCAACAAACAGATTGCCACCCTTTTCAAGGATGCCGGTCTTATTGAAAGATATGGTTCCGGCATTAAAAGGGTATTGGAATCGTTTTCTCTTTATGACTTACAACCACCTCTCTTTGAAGAGTTGCAGGAGGGATTTCGGGTTACGATCTTCAAAACCACCCAGAAAACCACCC
>JAOZKP010000544.1 GCA_029935295.1 bacterium
CCTTTTCTGCAATCAAGACTCACTTCTCGAATCAGCTCTAGACAAGATGCGGGATGCCCGGGTGCACCGGCTTTACGTTAAGGAAAAAGAGTCCGGCCGGGTGGTCGGCACCCTCTCCTACCCGGGAATTGTCTGGTTAATGCACAACTATTGCCAGGAATGTAAATATGGTCTCCTGAAACGGAATAAACAGTCGCAGAATCTCAATCCTGTTAACCGTATTATTGTCAAAGAAGTTATGACTCCGTCAGTAAAATCACTGCCTGAGGATGAACCTTTGACCAGGATCATGGAAGATCTCTCCAGCTACCACTTCGGAGCCCTTCTGATCGTCGACCATCAGGGCGAACCGTGCGGGGTCATATCAAAAACCGACCTCGCCATCTCCTATTGGCGCAACCTTTCTCCGGAACTTCCCGCAAAAAAGATCATGTCGTCTCCGGTCTGCTCAAGCAGCGCCTCTGAAATGCTGGAAAATGCGGTTTCCGAAATGATGCATAACCGGGTAAGCCGGCTCTTTATCCATAATCAGGAATCGCAAAACATTATCGGCGTCCTCTCGCTCTCAGATGCGGCCCGCATCCGCTCCGGCTCCTGCCTCGCCTGCACCAGCGCCCGCATTAAAGTTGAAAAATAGCCCCGGCATAGTCCCGGCGCCAGCAAACACCCAATTGTCAAGCCTGACCCGGTTCGATCCTGATTGATGGCGACTCCAGGCCAGAGTCATGACAAAAAAGTGAGTGGAACTAAATCCCTCTACCGGCTGGAAGCCGGTAGAGGGATTTAGTTCTCTATTCATGGTTGACATAGACAAGTACATGTTGTACACTTTGTATACGAGAGACGAAAAGGAGGCGACACATGACCACGACAATTACGACCGCAGAAGCTAGGAAAAATTTTGCTGATATAGTTAACAAAGTTGCATATGGCAAAGAGCCGATAGTTGTGACCCGTAGAGGGCAAAAAGTTGCCGCTTTGGTTTCTATAGATGAGCTTGAATTGCTTCAACAGATTGAAGACCATATTGACATTGAAGATGCTAAAAAAGCTCTCGCTGAACCTTTTGAAAGTATTTCTGCTGAAGACGTATGGAAGCAATTGGGACTTTAACCTATGCAATACTCTATAGAATTTCGGCCTGCTGCGCTGAAAAGCTTGAAGCGGTTTCCCAAGCGGGATTTGGTACGAATTAAAAAGAAAATTGAAGAGCTGGGAAGCATCTTGCCAGCCCCTAATACAACTAAGATGAAAGGAGATAATTCTTTCCACAAAGTTCGATCTGGTGATTACCGCATAATATATGAAGTTCATGATGATAGATTGGTCATTTTAGTAGTAAAAGTTGGACATAGAAAAGATGTCTACAAAAAACTCCCATAAAACTTCCTTACAGTTTTTACACCTTCTCCAAATATTCTTCCGAAGCCCCAAGCATTATAACGACTGAGATAACTGGCACCCTGATAAAGAGACAGATTTATGCAAACCGATAATGAAGTTAAAAACAATGATTTGCGGGCTGAAAAGTGTCCAGTTTATTGACCTGCATCAGCCGCCACGCCGTGATGCTCAAAGAAAAATTTCGGCGGCTGTTCGCGGTCGGATGAATGCTTTGGGTCGGCGCTTCCTTGCCGATAAAGTTATAAAAAACCGTGGTCTGTCTGTCCCCGGTTTTTCTTCATTCCGGTTTTTACTTTGCTATAGTTGTGCTCTCATTAGTTACGATATTTGCGACAAACATTATTACAGGTAAGCATACAGTGATTATATCAAAAATTATCTCT
>JAOZKP010000175.1 GCA_029935295.1 bacterium
TGCAGATGCTTACAGACTTCAGGATAGAGACAATCTTTGCGCGAACAGGGTTTATTAAGATTGCAGCTGGTGGCATAAAGGTTGGCGGTCGGGCCGCCGAGATCACTGATCGTACCTTTGAAACTGGACTGCCGGACAACCGTTTCAGCTTCACGTAAGATCGATCCTTTTGTCCGGCTGACCACCTGCGCGCCCTGATGCCGGGTCAAAGCACAGAAAGAGCAGTTGCCGCTGCAGCCGCGAACTATAGTAATCGAATCACGAATCATCGCAAATGCCGGGATATTGGTGTTTGCGAGGCCGGGACACCGCTGAAAAGGAAGTTCGTAAACCCGATCAAGTTCGACTTGAGTTAAAGGAGCAGCCGGCCGGTTCTCTTTAACCCAACCACTTTTCTGCTTCTGTAATAAAAACCGCTGGCTCTCATAACCCTGCCGGGCTCTCTGGTCTATCTCCAGCTCCGCCAGAATAAAATTTTTCTTTTTATCTTCAATCTCATGCCAACCCGGCAACAATGTTGCGTCCTCCTCATCCGCTGACACACTGCCGGCCGCCGGAGACAGAAATTCACAGGTTCCCGAAATCCCGGCAAGGTCAGCACCCCGATCCAGGCGCTGGGCAATCTCAAGAACCGCACGCTCACCCATGCCGTAAACCAGAAGATCAGCCTTGCTGTCGGCAAGAATCGAATTTCTGAGCTTCTCCTGACGATAATCATAATGGATAAAACGCCGCAGTGAGGCTTCGATTCCGCCTAAAACAACTGGCACTCCGGGCCAGGCGGCTTGAGCCCGGTTGGCATAAATCAGAGTCGCCCGATCCGGACGACGACGGTTAGTTTTCTGCTTTTCACCCGGGAAATAAGGGTTGCCATTCGGTGAAAAAGGATCTTTATCACGAATCTTGCCGTTGCCTGAATAGTTGGCAACTATCGAATCGAGATTGCCAGCGCTGATCCCAAAAAAAAGCCGGGGCCTGCCGAAACGTTTAAAATCCTCACAGCCATTTTGATATTCAGGCTGGGCTAAAACTGCCACGCGAAAACCATTGGCTTCAAGCCAACGCCCGATCAGAGCGATACCAAACGAGGGGTGATCGACATAAGCATCACCACTCACCAGCACGATATCGACCACATCCCAGCCCAGATCCCGACACTCAACTGCAGTCGTCGGCAAAATTTTCACAACTTTATCTGTACCTGCAATTTTCTCCGACAACCGGGTTCACCTATAAACAAGTGGAAATTTTACGAAAAACCCCCTATAGAGGGCGACATATTTTCAACTCCACATAATCTTAGACACCGGAAAAAGTCAAGCAATGAAACCAATCGAAACCAAAACCTGTCAGCCTGACAGACGGCTGCTCGATTCAGCTGCGGAACTTGAACATATATGTTCAGAGATTGCAACCCATGGTCGGGTTGCCGTTGACACAGAATTTGTCTGGGAAAGGACTTTTTACCCCAATCTCGGCATTGTCCAACTCGCCCTGAATGAAAAAGAGGCCTGGCTGCTGGATATGCCGGCACTTAAAGGAAAACTCGCACCTCTGGGAGAGGTTTTAGCCAATCCGAAAATTGAAAAGATTATCCATGACGCCAAACAGGATCTCACAATTCTGCGCCAGGCGACCGGATTTTATCCCCGGAATATCTTCGACACCCGCCTTGCCGCCGGCTTCATCGGCCCTTCTGCAACGCTGTCACTACTCGATACCTGCTCGCTCTTTGCCGGTTTAACCCTGAATAAAGGTGAAACCCGCAGTGACTGGCTCAAACGCCCGCTCACCGAAAACCAGCTCCAATATGCGCTGGCTGATGTCCTGTTCCTACCACTCATCCGGGACCAAATCATGGATCAGGCAAAAACTCTCGGGCGCTCGGAATGGATTAAAACAGAGATGCAGCTCTACGACAATCCGACTCTCTACGACGACCCCGATACCGAACAGGTCTATACCAAAGTCAAAGGCATAAGCCGCCTGAACCGCCAAGAACTGGCAATCATCTGCCAACTTGCCGCTTGGCGCGAAAGAAAAGCCCGCTCCCGCAACCGCCCGCGCCGCCATATCATCCCGGATGAAGTGCTGATAAATATAGCCCAAAATGCGCCCCAGGATATTGGCTGTTTGAAGGAAAAATGCGGCCTCTCCCCTCGGGCCGGCCAGCGTTACGGCGAACAGCTCCTGCAAGCTGTCGATAAGGGACTAAAAACTCCTGAATCAGACTACCCGGCCGCAAACAAACGCTCCCGCAACCCGAAAACGGTGGAGAAAAGCCGCAAACTCCTTGATAAAATTACAACAATCGGCAAAACCCTCAACCTCGACCCGGCCTTGATCGCCACCCGCAAAGATATCGAAAGAGTTCTCGCAAATACCGACCCAAAGGTTCTAAAAAACATGCCACTGATGCAAAACTGGCGTTTCGACCTGGTTAGGGAGGTAATTGAACCAATTTGTAATCTTTGATTTTACCTACAGCAACCCATTCAGGTTTTAAGGAATTTACTCTTCGGCAAGACAATTGTTACTTTAGTACCAACATTCACTTCACTTTCGAGGGCAATATTACCATTATGGCGCTCGATAATTTTTTGACAGATTGCCAGACCTAGACCATTGCCGTTTTCCCGGGTCGTATAAAAAGGTTTAAAAACACTCTTTTGCAGGTCACCGTCAATACCGGAGCCGTTATCCTGTAACGTGATATAAACTTCACGCAGGCTCTTTTCTACACTCCAGAGAAGTACTCCGTGACGGCCGCCACATGCAGCCACAGCGTTTGCCATAAGATTTACCAGTACCTGGCTGATAAGTTCCGGATCTACCAGAGCTCGAATCTCAGCACTTCCCTTAACATTAATAGTTGTATTTTGCAGATCTGCCTGCCGGCTGTAAACTGAGATCGTTTCATTTATTAAATCAACTATAGAGGTCAATCTTGGTTCCGGCTGCCAATCTTTGGCATACTCAAGCATCTGGCAAACAGTCTCTTCAATACATCCCGTTAAACGATTAATTTCAATAAGAATTTCATATTCCGAGTGTTCAACCGAACTCATTTCGGTTAATGCCTGCACTGCACCACTTATTCCGGCTAAAGGATTTCGAATTTCATGGGCAATTGATGCCCCCATCTCACCGATGGAAGCCAGATGTTTGGTCCGCATCAATTTTTCGTGGATCTCTTTCAAGCCTGATACATCCCTGACGATGCAAATGAAGCGATCTGCACCTTCAATTTCGACCCGGCCGATTTTGCAGTGAAGCAAAATATGTGAACCGTCCTGACGCACACCTGAAACCTCCACCCCCAGACTAAACACTGAGCTTTCAGGATCTTTATGAAATTTTTTTATCTCTTCCTTTAAAAGAGTGCGCCGTTGTGAAGCTGACAGCAAAAAAATACTTTTTCCTGGCAGATAACCTGCTTCATAACCAAACATCTCAACTGCCGCCAGATTAACTGTCTTGATCATTCCGGCAGCATCAATTGTCAGAATCCCGTCTGGTGCGGCATCAAGAACTGCACTCAAACGGGCCTCACTAACTCGCAGATCGACTTCGACCGACTCCCTTTTTCGAGCATCATCATGCAGTCGCTGCACCATCTGATTGAATTCCCGCTGCAAACAAGCAATTTCATCATTCTCAGGATGGATATCAATCTGTTGCATATCCTCACTGGCGCCAATACCCGAAATCAATTTAACAAAGCATGCCAAAGGCCGGCTTACCGAACGGTACAACAGGTAACTGATCAGAAAACCAACAATAATCGCAGACAGTAAAGTACAGAGCATCTCAACCAGGATACCGTCACGACTTCTCTTGTAGATTGTTCGCCACGCTTTAGTTCTAAGCAACAATACCGGTCGTGAATAGATATCATCCAATACGGTATAGCCAAAAATCCAGTCCTGATTGCGAACAATGTGAGTGGCGGTTCCAGCCTGCAGCTGATCTTTGGCATGACAGTCAAATGACAATAATGTTTCATCACTCATAGACCATATTTCCATATCCAGCTGAGTTCTCTCACGCATCAACTCGATACACCGATCGCAGATCAAACGACCCATTATCAAAGTACCGCGTATATCGCCATAAGCTGAAGTTGGAATGATAGGCCGTGATGCCAGCATCAGCACTCCAGTTGAAGTCTGCATGTACCCTTTGACAACACTGTCATTCCGTGAATGCTGCAGAAGTGGATGAGCTGTCGACCACTTCTGCCCGGAAAACTCCGCAATCGAGATAAACTCTTCCAGCTCCTCATTATAACAACGTCCCCAAACCACCTGCCCAGATTTATTAATGAAAAAAAGCAGAGCCAAATGGTTGTGAAGAAAGGTATTTTCAGAAAGATTGGAGTTAATGAATGCCTCATTACGATCTTCGATAAAACGGTAACTATCATCCCATTCAGCCCAGTCATAACAGAATAAACTCAAGTGTTCAAGGTCACGGTCAATTGCTAAAACTGCCCTTTTGAGACTCTTCTCACCCTCATCAATTTCCAAATCTTCGAGTGAACCCAAAACATAAAAATAATCCATCAACAGGTTGAAACTCAGGAACAGAGATATAACCACAAAAACAATCAAAGCTGTTTTTTTCCTAACAGTCATGCAAATCACCTGCATTACCAATAAATTTCAGCATACTAATCATCAGCAACATACCGGCAGTGTTAATTTGAAAATTGTACCCGCAGCAGGACTACTGGAGACTGTAATTGCACCTTCATGCTGTTCCATAATCCTATGCGCAGTCGCCAAACCGAGACCTATTCCTTTATATTTTGTCGTAAAAAAAGGATTAAAAACTGTATCCAAAAGAGGTTTTTCAATCCCTTTACCATTATCTTTAACTTCAATCTCGACAACCCCATAAGCATTAGCATCACCGCTCTCAACTTCCGGGTTAATATTATCGTGAAATATAACTGTAATTGCCAGACAACGTTCACGCTCGACAACTGCCAAAGATTCACATGCATTCATAACGACATTCAGCAACACTTGCTGCAAGAGCTGACTGTCACCCTTGACCAAAGGATTCGAACCACCGTAATCAAGCCTAAGTTCGATGGCTTTTTCGCGCAAATAACGATCAACCAAGACTAGGGTCGCATCAATAATATCACGGACATGCAAGAGCACCATTTCCGCCGGACCAGGTTTCGCAAAATTAACTAACCCATTCAAAATAGTATCAATTTTATCTACCTGAAAAAGTATTTCCGGTATCATCAGGGTATCGAAAGTTTCATCACTAAACTGCAGGTTCTGCAGAACACCGGCAATACAGGCCAAGGGATTTTTAATCTCATGCGCCAACCCTGAAGCCAGCTCCCCCAGAGAGGCAAATCGATCCATTCGCGCCAGAGCCTTCTCCATCTTCCTCTTTTGCGTCACATCACGGAAGGTACAGGTCATTCCGCATACTGAATTATCAGGAGCAGTAATCACTGAGAAACAAGCCTCAACCGGAAATGAGTTCCCGTTTTTTGTAATAAACTGGAATTCACCCATTTCACCGGTTTTAGGATCAACGCAAAGTCCACCATCCTTGAGAACCCTTAAAACCGTCTCCTCTTTAGTCTGGATCAGTTGATGTAACTTCATACTCCGCAACTCACCCGGCGAATAGCCCAAAAGCCGTTCAACCGTAAGATTAAAATGAACAATCTGCAAGTTATTGTCTGTAGTCAGAAGACCATTGCGAAAATTTCGGATGACACTGACAAAATATTCTTTCTCCTGCCGCAGGATTTCCATCTCTCTCTGCAGACACTCAAATTGTTCACCGGTCACTCCCTGGGCGGCAACAACACCACTCGAATTTTTCAGTTCCGAGAAGTTATCAAATTCTGTATTCATAGACACTCACCAACAAAAAACAATCCATCAGGCGAATCATTCATTCAAAAAAATTAGTCCACCCTCACATCTTTTCGATATTTTCAGCATTGGCAATCTTCACTCCGCTGAGGAGAGATAAGGCAATGATCATACCATGTGCAGTACAATCATTTGTAGCGGGCCATTATAAAAAAATTCCCTGACATATTGCACTTATCAACGGGTCACCATAAAGTGGTGTCGAACATTGCTTCGCCCTCATAAACGGGGTCAAAGCTGGGGTGCTGACGCACCTTCTACCAGCAATGACCCCA
>JAOZKP010000545.1 GCA_029935295.1 bacterium
ATTCGCGACCGCGAGACCGCTGATATCGCGATTCAGTCAGCCCTGACCGGGCATCTCGTATTTTCCACACTGCATACCAACGATGCTGCCGGGGCCGTAACCCGGCTGGTTGAGATCGGGGTCGAAGACTATCTGCTCTCCTCCTCTCTCGTGGCGATCATGGCCCAGCGTCTAGTTCGGGTTCTCTGCCCCGCGTGCAAGGAGGCTTTTGTTCCTGAAGCCGCCGTTTTACAGCGGTTGAAACTGCCCTTTGCTGTAAGCGAAAGTGAGCCGGTATATCGACCTGTAGGTTGTAAAGAGTGTTCATTTTCCGGTTTTCGTGGTCGGGTAGGAATTTTTGAACTACTGCCGGTTACCGATGCGGTACGTTCCCTGATTCTTGACAGCCAGAGTTCTCTGATATTGCGTGAACATGCAGTTAAAAATGGTATGACTCTGCTCCGTGATGACGGCTGGGCCAAAGTTAAGGCCGGGATTACCTCGCTCGAAGAGGTTGTGCGCGTGAGCGGGGCTTAAAATATGTCGGAATTCAGTTACAGGGCCGCGAGTGCCGGCGGTGAAGTCAGTTCCGGGCAGATAACTGCACCGGATGAGCGCCAGGCGGCGTCACTATTGCAGCGTCAGGGTTTAATTCCGTTGCAGATTCAGGTTGTGGCCAATGGCGGTCAAAACTCATTTTCTACCGCCCCCGCAACTGCGGTTATGCCACAGCGCAAAAAAGTGAGGACTTCCGGCAAGTCGCTGCCGACCCTTTCCGCCTGGCTTGACAAAATGCCCTGGCGACGCCCCGGTGTTAAAGAGCTGGCGAGTTTTGCTGAAGATTTAGGGCTATTGCTGAAGGCCGGAGTGCCTTTGAATCGGGCTCTGGTAATTTTGGTTGAATTGGTCGAAAAACCGCTCTTCAGCCGGGTTATGGAGAGCCTGCGCGAGCAGGTAAAAGAGGGCAGTACCTTCTGGGGGGCTCTGCGCAGTCATCCCCAGATTTTTCCGCCGGTTTTTATCGGTATGGTTCGGGCCGGTGAGAGTGGCGGTATTCTTGATGCCGCCTTGGCCCGTCTGGCTCTCTACCTGAATGGCATCCGGGAGTTAAAAGAGTTTCTTGTTGGTGCCATGATCTATCCTCTGATTTTGACTTTAACCACCGGCGCTTCAATCATTCTACTCCTTGCTTTTGTTCTGCCCAAGTTTGCCGCAATATTTTCTGATATGGGGGTCGCGCTGCCGACTGCGACCCGGCTGATGTTGAGCTGCGGTAATTTTATGCAGGAATGGTGGTGGGCCTTAGGGTTGGGAGTTGCGGCCATAATCTGGGGCTATCGGCGGTTCTACCGGAGTTCGCAGGGACGTTTGCTTATCGACCGTCTATCTCTGCGCCTGCCGCTATTTGGTTCGATTTTCATAAAAATGGATCTCGCTCGTTTTTTTCGCACTTTAGGGGCGATGCTTGCCAGCGGAGTGCCGATTCTTGAATCCCTGCAGGTAGTCGGCGGAGTTATCAATAATCGTATTTTGCAGCAGAAAGTTGCCAATCTGCAGGAAAAATTGCGGCAGGGCGCGGTTATCTCTCAAGTTCTGGCGGCCGACCCCATCTTCCCCTCAATGGCGGTGCATATGATCGGCGTTGGTGAGGAGACCGGTCATCTGGATGAAATGCTTGAAAAGCTGGCTGAGATGTATGATCGTGAACTCAAAGTCACGATTAAAGCCCTAACCTCACTCTTCGAACCTTTGGTTATCCTCTTCATGGGCTTGGTCATCGGCGCAATCGTTGTCTCAATG
>JAOZKP010000546.1 GCA_029935295.1 bacterium
TTTTCATCCTCCAACCCTTGGAAACCAATATTCAAACCAACCGTCAGGGCTTTTCCGATTTAGAGCCGCCTCCACCCTCTGCACCCCGGGAGGATCTTTTCCAGCATGGATTACTAGATTACGGAACCCAGTCTAAGTGGCTGGTTTGCCTACTCGATAATTAGTAGTTAGATCGTCCTTTGTATCTGGCACACCATCTGGACCAATTGATATCAAGGAATAAGAATCGTCTTCCTGAATATTCATGAGAATGCCATTCCCCCAAGCGTCTAAATAACGCTTCTCAATAAATCCGTCTTTTAATAGATTATTTATATATTCATCAGGTTCAGGAAGCTTGTCGCAAGACGTAAAGAACTCATCAATGCCAAGGGAGATTACTTCCATCATTTTACTAGTATAATTATATTGCACCTTGAGAACGCCTGATTTCGAAGATGTTTTCTCGATGAATACTCCAGCAAACAAGACTATTGCGAAAAGCGCAACAACCAAGCCTGTTGAATAAATAAATATCTTTCTCATACTACCGCCCATAATTATTAATCTTCCTCAACGGTACTGCTTGTATCAGACTCGGTTTGTGATGGCACATCAGTTGTATCAGAAGATTCGGTTGCTGGAAGTGTCGAATCATCGGTTGTCGATGCTTCTTTTGGTGATGCTGAAACTGTCTCGCCGGTTCTTTCAGCAGGAGCACCAAGACCAAAGAAAAACGCAATAACTGATTTATATTTAGTCAATCCTGTTCCTGCCGTAACTGTCTGGTTAGCAGCATTCGCAAATGTCTGCAATGTTTTGGTATCTTGTCCAAAATTGCACCCATATAAGTTTATAGTCCCGCCTTCCGACATACGACTTCCTATATCTCCAATGGAAACCGTAACACCCTTGTCACCTGTTTCAGATAGTACGGTCTCTCCCGCCTCCTGTATTCCAGGTGCCCCACCATCATAGATATTGACAGTGTCAATCTCTACACCGGAATCGACTAGCGCTTGAAGCGCATTTGGTACGCTTTCAGAACTAGACATATCTATCTGATGGTCAGAGAAACTTGCAGCATTATTATAATCTGTGCCATTGGCTTCAGTTAACGATAACCACAGCCCATCAGAAAAGAGGGAGGCTCCAGGATCAGATCCATCATACAAAGCTACGGAATCTAATCCCCACGCATCGAAGTGCGTGATCGGGTTGCAATGTACGTAGCAATAAACGTTCGGACCATCTCCATATCCGATGGGGTCGCGGGTCAGGAAGGTGCCGGTCTCGAGGTCGCGGTAGGCACGGGCCAACGGGGAGCAGCAGACCAGAATTCCTAGAACCAAAAACAGCTTCATCATCATCGTTTTATCCTCCCAAACTAACCAACCTCAACTGCGGCTGGCCAGATCGACCTAAAGCCGGAAGCATTTTTTAGGCAGAAACATTCGTCGGCATAAATATCGAAACAGAGTTCATTTCGTTCTTCATCTTTCTGCCAACCCATTTTTCTGCCCTTCATTACCCGGCTCGGTCGCAACTGCGGCTGTCCAGGTTGACCTAAAGCCCAAAGCCTAGAGCCTACGGCCTTTTTTCACCCGCCTTGGAACACTTGCAGGCATCGGCGCATTTTTTATCGGCAGTACACTTGCATTTTTCGGCACATTCGCATTTGGCGCATTGCTTGGCAGCGGCCTTCTTTTTCGCGCAACACTGCTCACCGGCAAACGCACCCATCGCAAAGACCGACACCAACAAAGCCACTAAAACAGCACTCCTCTTCATCTTCATTAC
>JAOZKP010000176.1 GCA_029935295.1 bacterium
TTAGCTGAATGGTGAGATTTGTTTTCACGTTACCACTTTCGCTCATTTCTTGAGACTTTCACTGATCCGGTGTGGGCTGTTAATCGCAGCTTTCGTTTGATCTATATGAACCCGGCCGCTCTGACAAAATTTTCTGTGCAGAGTGACTATGCGATCGGGAAGTTATGTCATCAGGCACTTTTTGAGAATGCTTCAGCTTGTCCTTTCTGCACTTTGCAGCAGGTTTTTGCCTCCGGTAAAAGCGTGCATGTAAATTTTACCATGCTAGATATTGACGGTCGGAACCATGTCTATTCACTTACTAATCATCCTTTGGTTGGGAGTAGCGGAGAAGTCGATTATGGTCTCGCAATTTGCGTCGATAAAAGTGAGGGGGCGGATCTTTTTGCTGAGATCTCCCGGCTGCAGGGCTTGGCGGCGATGGGCGAATACAGCGCCGAGCTGAGTCACGAGATTCGCAACCCCTTAAATTCAATTGAGATTCAGATGTCGCTGCTGCAGCGGATGGCCAATCGGTTTGCCGCAGCTGAAGCTGAGGCTTTCCTGAAAGTGGTTGAGGTTGTCCGGGCTGAGAGTCAGCGGCTTAATTCACTGGCCGGTGACTTTCTGCAGATGCAGAAGAGCCGTTCTCTGACCCTTTCCGATTGTGATCCTTTTGCCGTAGTCAAGAAAGTAGCTGTGATTCTTCACGAAGAAGCTTTAAGTCATAAAATTGAGATGTGTCTGGATCTTAAAAATGATCCGGTCGTTCTCCGGGCGGATTGCGAAAAACTGCAGCAGGCATTTATGAACCTGATGAAAAATGCCTTTGAGGCTCTGGTCGAAGCTGAGGTCCGGAACCCCTGTCTTAAGATATCCGGCCGGATATTGAAGAATCAGGTAGTTGTGAGTTTTATTGACAACGGCCCGGGGATTCCTTACGCGCGTCAGGCAAAAATTTTTGATCTTTTTTATACGACCAAGGCCTGCGGTACCGGTATTGGGCTGCATCTTTGTCGTGATGTAATTAAGGCTCATGATGGCGAACTCTCTTTTGTCAGTGATGAAAACGGGACCATTTTCAAGGTAATTTTACCTCTGCCATAAAGTCAGGATAGTATTATATGAACAATCCGGAAAATTTCAGGATTATTGTGGTTGACGACGAGATCCGGGCGGTTGAGGGGCTGGTCGAACTCTTGCGGCTGGATGGCTATGTTGTGGCCGGTTACAGTGAACCGTTGCAGGTGCTGGGGCATCTTAAAAAAGCGTCGGCGGATCTGTTGCTGACAGATCTTAAAATGCCGGAGATGGACGGCCTGGAATTGCTGCAGCAGGTTAAAACTCTGGATCCGGCGCTTAATGTTGTGATGATTACCGGGCAGGGAACTGTCAATGATGCGGTTGCGGCGATGAAAGCCGGAGCTGATGATTATTTGATAAAGCCACTCAATGTTGACGAACTTGGGATTGTAATTTCCCGGATTTTTACAACACGTGAACTGTTGCGGCAGAATCAGATGTTACGTGAAGCGTCGCGTGAGTCGGTGACCCAGGAGGATTTTGTCGGCCGGAGTCCGAAGATGCAGCAGATTTTCCGGGCACTCCGGGATGTGGCGCCGACGATGGCGACAGTTCTGATTGAGGGGGAAACCGGAACCGGGAAAGAGCTGGTTGCCCGGGCTCTGCACCGGCATGGATTGCGGTCGGAGAAGCCTCTGGTCACCATAAACTGCGCGGCTCTACACGAGGGTTTGTTGGAGAGTGAACTTTTTGGTCATGTAAAAGGGGCTTTTACCGGGGCGGTGCGTAATAAGCCGGGGAAATTCGCTTTGGCGGACGGTGGCACTATTTTTCTTGATGAGATCGGTGATATGGCTTTGTCGGTTCAGGCAAAATTGTTGCGGGTTCTGGTTTCAGGTGAGTTTCAGCAGGTCGGCGGTGAGCAGACCCACTATGTTGATGTCCGGGTTCTGGCGGCAACTAACAAGAATCTGCTGCAGGCGGTGGCCGCCGGTGAGTTTCGTGAAGATCTTTACTATCGTCTAAATGTTATTCAATTTACGTTGCCGCCGCTGCGGGAGCGTTTCGGCGATATTGCTCTTTTAGTCAAATATTTCTGTCAGCAGATTGCCGAGCGTGAAGGTCGGCAGGCAGTGTTTCCTGAGCGTGATGCGATGCACCTGCTGGAGAATTCTCTCTGGCCCGGAAATGTGCGTGAGTTGGAAAATGTGATTGAGCGGGCAGTTATTTATGCCAAAGAGCAGCCGATCAGCATTGACGATTTGCCGGAATCTTTGCAGGCGCGTGCGGTTTTAGCTGCTACTCTGAAAGATGATAGCAAAAATGGTGCAGATAATAGTTTTACCGGATTGACAATTAAAGAGGCTGAGAAACAGATGATTCTCGCCGCCCTTGAACGCTGCCCGAGTAAGGCTCAGGCGGCGCGTGAGCTAGGTATAAGTGTGCGTAAGATTGAGTACCGGGTTAAGGAGTGGCAGAAACAGTAAGATGTTGTTAAAGTTTTTGTGGATACTGTCGATATTTAAGTTAAGGATTTGAACATACAGTTTTTAATCTGAATTAAGGCAAGAGGAAACAGGCATGTTTGACAATAATATTCCGATTACCAGAGTGGCCGGGAGACCGATAGTGGCAGGAGAACGGACTCATTCCAGTGGTCAGTCATTTCGGCCCACAGTTGATATTCGCGGCCGGGTTCTGAATGTACGAAGAGGGCGGCAGCGTCCGCGGCGTTATTCACCGGTGGCTTATGGCGGGGTTAATCGCCGGCATCCGAACGATCAGCGGCGCGGGCTTGGAAATACCGATCACACCGGTGACCGGGTGGTGACTTTACTGGTTCCGGCCGGAACTAAACTCGACGGTTTGGTCGGGCGCGAGATTTCACTTATAATTGCAAATTGACGGATTTACAACGCCATTATCTATTATAGTTGTCAGTAAAGTCTTTTATCCGCAAAAATGTTTTGCGGCTGGTTGCATGTTCGAGGCGGCAGGCATCAAGTTCGGCGGTATTGTGGTCGAGCTTAAGAACCTTTGTCAGAAAACTATAGAATGTTTTATGACGCTCACCAATTTCCCGGGCGATCTTTTCTCCGGCTGCAGTTAACGTCAGATAGCTGTAGCGTTCATAGTTTACCAGCCCCTTTTCAGCTAATCCCTTCATTGCTCCGGTGACACTCGGCATCTTGACATTGAGTCGTTGCGCGATATCTTTAACCCGTGCAACTCGTTGTTCTTGTTGTAGATTCATAATAACTTCAAGATAATCTTCCATGTTTGAGGTCAACTCGTCATCTCGTTTCTCTCTATTCACGGGTCAGTTCTCCTTGGCCTCATCTTCCCTTAAGTTTCTTAGCTCTTCATAAGTTTAATAGTTTCCCGCGTTTTTTTTGTCAAACAATTCGTGCAAAAACCACTGTTTTTTTATTGGTACGCTTGTTGCAAATACTGGCTGTAAGGCTAGTAATATGTGAACTCTTGCCGGGTTACGGGAGAGTAAAAATTCTGTTTACTACTTCCAGCTTCCGTAGAGCGGGGTCATTGCTTTAGCTTTGACCCATTAATGGGGGCGAAGCGACGTTCGGAGTTATTTATTATCAGTTTTATGACGACAAGCCGAATGCTAACACGGGAGATATAATGAATCATGAAATATATGCCGCGTTGAGTGGAGCTCTGGCGAATGACCGCCGGCAGGAGATAACTGCTAATAACCTGGCTAATATCAACAGCGGCGGTTTCCGGCGGGATGTTCCGCTTTTTAAAACGGTCTATGATCAGGTTAGTGGCAGCAACCGGCCCCTGGCTGCGGCTGAAAATATTATCGAACATAATGCTTTTGTCGTCCATGACGGCAGCTGGATAGATTTTCAGACAGGGGCTATGCAGGATACCGGGAATCCGCTTGATGCAGCCCTTGATGGCGAAGGCTTTTTTGCTTTGAAAAGGGCTGCGGACGGGGAGATTTACTATTCCAGAGATGGTCATTTTCGTATCAATGAAGAGCAGGAGTTAGTGGCAATTAATGGTGACCAGGTGCTGGCGGCCGGGGATACGGATGCGCCGCTGGTGCTGGCGGGAGAGAATCCGGGCCCGGCCCAGAATATTAAAATCGGCAAACTTGGTGATCTCTTGGTTGATGGTCAGCCGGTCGGGGCTTTGCGGCTGGTAACTTTTGCCAATTTACAGGGCCTTAAGAAAGCCGGTGATTCCGGTTTTCTTGAAACCCCGGCTTCCGGGCCGCCTGAGGTTGCTGATAATGTGATTGTCAGTCAGGGGGTGCGGGAACTTGCCAATGTCAATGTTTTGGAAGAGATGGTCAGTTTGATTGAGATTGCCCGCCAATACCAGGCTCAGCAGAAGGTGATTACCGGTATTGATGAACTTAATAAACAAACTGCCAAAGGCATAGTTGCTTAGTGACGAGGTTACATATTTTGCGGGCAACGCCCGCGTCAGGAGTTAAACCATGATTAGAGGATTATTTACATCATCCACCGGGATGAGGGCCCAGCAGCTCAATATTGATGTGATTGCCAATAACTTGGCCAATGTCAATACCACAGGTTTTAAGAAAAGCCGGGCTGATTTTCAAGATCTGATGTATCAGGCGACAGTGCGGGCCGGGACAACTTCGGCCACCGGTGAAGAGATTCCGACCGGGATTCAGGTAGGACTCGGAACTAAGCCGGTAGCGGTATTCAAGATGTTTACTCAGGGAAATTATCAGGAGACTGGTAACGAGCTTGATATGGCAATTGAGGGGGACGGATTTTTTCAAGTCCTGTTGTCAGACGGAACCGACGGCTATTCTCGGGCGGGTGCTTACAAACTTGACAGTACCGGCAATATGGTAACCTCAGATGGTTATGCATTGCAACCGGCAATCAATATCCCCAGCGATACAACCCAGATAACAATTACTGCTGACGGCACTGTGTCGGTAATCCAGGCGGGACAGTCGACGTCGACTACGGTCGGGAATATTGAACTTGCCAGTTTTTCCAACCCCGCCGGTCTGGAAGCCACCGGCCGCAATATTTTCAGGGAGACTGACGCCTCGGGGGCGGCAACTACCGGAACACCCGGGACTGATGGGCTGGGAACATTGAGTCAGGGATTTTTAGAGCTGTCAAATGTTTCGGTAGTCGAAGAGATGGTGAATATGATTGTCGGACAGCGTGCCTATGAAGCCAACTCAAAATCAATTCAGACTTGTGATGAGATGTTGAAAACCGCCAATACATTGAAACGCTGATAAATTAAAAGGATCTTGAATGCGATTACTTGATAAACACAGTCTGATTGCCGGCGTCTGTGTGCAGATTCTGCTGTTGTTTCTGGCAGGTTCTGTCTCTTCGGCCCCGGAACTCGAGAGTGAAAGCTTGATGCGGAGCTGTCAGCTGGAGATTGTTGCTGCGGTGCAGAAAGAGCTGTCCGGGGTTGAGGATTTGCAGATTGAAGATTTTGGCGATATCGAATCATGGTTGTCCGGTGGTACTGCTGATTCCCGAATTTCAATTCTTCAGGTTGGCTGCTGGAACCGACGTAACGGCGTGGTTCCGGTACAATTGAGTTTGCACCAGAATGACGGTCGGGAAGCCCGGCGCTGGTTTAAGGTAAAACTTCGGGGCCGGGAGCGGGTTTTGCTGGCGCAGCGTGATTTGCAGCGGGGCGAGCCGGTTCGTAGTTCAGATTTCGCCAGCAGCTTGGTTGATTGTCAAAACCTGAGACGGGAAACCGTAAATTATATTCCGGAAAAGATGATTTACCAATTGACCTGCAATCTTAAAGCGGGTGAGCCTCTGCCTGCGAAACGGTTGAAACCGTTCCGCATGATAAAACGGGGTGAACTGGTTCACGTTGTCTTGAATCAGGGCGGCATCAGGGTTTCTACACGGGGACTGGCAATGGGCAACGGGGCTCTGCAGGATGTTATTACAGTGAAAAATCCTGCATCAAAAAAATATTATCAGGCCCAGGTGGTAGCACCGGGTGAGGTTGTGGTTGCTTATTAAGTAACTATTCAGCTATTTCTCACAAATTGTCAGGATTGGGGTCATTGCTGGTACAAGGTGCGTCAGCACCCCAGCTTTGACCCCGTTTATGAGGGCGAAGCGATGTTCGACACCATTTTTTATTACTTTATGATGACATGTAATT
>JAOZKP010000547.1 GCA_029935295.1 bacterium
AAAATTTACGAAAATGTTTAAGATACAACTTCTCCAAATTTCCAAGACCCGACGCCTTTTTCATTATTCTGGCCATCAATTCCGGGGTGAACTTAGCCATGGCTTTGGCACAGGCTTTAGTAGAGATTATTTTTCCGGCATTGGCTGCTTCATTACCGAACCAATGATCTCCATCGCCATTGGTATTGACCAAGAAATTAATGGTTTCAGCCTCGGGTGTTATTTTGCGCATAGTTGCAAGCATTTCATTGGTCAGATTTACATCGCAAAGAGTATCGATTAATAGAGATTTGTTCTGATCAACCATCAAACCGGCATTACTCAATCCCCATGAACCGTCGGGTTGAATGTAGGCCCAAACTCCTTCTCCAAGTTTAACCAGCCCTTTTTTGAAATCAAAAATGCCCATAACTCTTTCCTTTTGATTCTGGATTTATAGCTTTCATTATTTCTCTGGCTTCGTTAGAATGTTTCGGAGAACTCACTAAAAAGCCCTCTTCCTTTCAATTGTTGAGTTTTTTACTAAGATTATTTTTCTGATTGCCAGATACATCTTACATGAATCGTGCCAGAAAAAAAATACTGTAAAATCAATGGATTATTGATTATTGTTTGGAATTATTTATAATAATTTTCATTGAAATGATTGTCGCATTTGTTAATTTTATCGCATTTGATAATTTTACCTGGAAAATTTTTTACGCTCGCTGACTAAACTCATCAAATCATCAGTAAAAAGAGAAAAATAATGCGCCGAACTTCAAGCTACACATCCTGTGTGCAATCGGTATTAGTGAGAGAACTATAGTAGTTATTGACAAAAAAGGCATAATCCGTTACCTCAATGTCAACGACATTAACCGAAGACCTCCTCTTGAAATTCTGGTTAAAGAGCTGCAGAAAATAAGCAGCGGGAAATTGACCATACTGCTTTTTCTATATTTTACAAAAAGGATCTTAAAATGACAGTTGCAAAAGAATCTCTCGCTTTGAGACAGAAATATCGTGGGCTAATCGGAGTCAGCAGCAAGGTTCCGATAAAAGATAATTCAGTATTAAGTCTGGTTTATACTCCTGGAGTCGGCAGCAGCTGTCAGGCCATTGCCGAAAACTCTTCGGACTCTTTTGTCTATACGATGCGGGCCAACACCGTCGGCCTTTTCTCCAACGGCTCGGCAGTTTTTGGCCTCGGTAAAGTCGGGGCCGCCGCCGCAATCCCCATGCTTGAGGGCGTTTCGGTATTCTTTAAAACTTTTGCCGGCATTGATGCGATGCCGCTGGCAATTGATTCCAAAAATTCGGATGAATTTGTTGAAATTGTCCGGGTTATGGCCCCGACTATGGGTGGTATTTGTTTAGAGGATATCGCTTCACCCGACTGTTTTGCCATCGTCGAACGCCTGCGCCGGGCTGTACGCCTGCCGGTGTTCCACAACGATCAACATGGTTCGTCAATTGTTGTTATGGCTTCTCTGAATAATGCCTTAAAAGTTGCCGGAAAAACCCTTGCATCATCCAAAATAGTTATTAACGGTGCCGGTGCCGCAGGTATTGCCCTGGCCCGCAGAATGGTTCGATTAGGGGCTGGAGAAGTAATTGTTTGTGATCGCGCGGGAGCCATCTACCGACATCGAACCGCCAACATGAACTGGGCTAAATCCGAGCTCTCATTCATCACCAACCCTGACAAACTCCAGGGCTCCCTTGACGAAATTCTGCCGGGGGCTGATGTCTTTGTCGGCCTTTCGGGTGGTGGCCAGTTAAAACCGGAAGCGAT
>JAOZKP010000548.1 GCA_029935295.1 bacterium
GAGACCGGGCGGTCGCACTTATGCATAAAGGCTCAATCAGGCTGATTGATTCACCACGATCTTCAGGTTCTTTTATGTCCTGAATGATGTCTGCTGTATTCTTTGTTTTAATCATTGTAATATTAATGATTTAGGGATATCTTCTGCCATCTGATGTCCTGAATAAAGTCCGCTCTCTTAGAGTTAGCTCTGCTATAGCATTATTGAATAGGAGAAGTCAAACATCCAATGGGGGATAGGGGTATAGGGCGATGGGGAGGTCAAATCTTTATCCTTGACAAAGTAACGTTTAAACGGTTTTGGGATTCGATAGATTTCGAGAACACCGCGAACATTGCTTCGCCCACTTTAATGGGGTCGCAGCTTTACCAGCCGAAAATTGGTGGATCATGAGAACGCCACAACCATTGCTTCGCCTACTTTGACGGGGTCGCAGCTTTATAAATGGCGGGTTAAGGTTTAGGGTTGTATGCGAACATCTCAGCCGCCATTTATAAAGCAACAACCCCAATCGAGACTGCAAGGGGAGTAGAAAATGGGGCCAGGCTTGACTTTTGGGTATTTTCTGATAAAAACACAATTTGCCTTAATGTGGTCAGTTTAAAAAAATTGGCCATCGACTCACACACTAATCAGGGCAATCGGGAATAATTCTCTGCAGCTCTTCAACCATGTAAAGCGGAAGAGACAGCAGGTTGAACGTATTTCCGGTTTTCCCCGGTAAAGAGAACTTTGCCGCATGGAAACTCGGCAAGTCAGCATTGAAGCGGACTCCCAGCTTAACATTTTTTTCCTTGATAAATACCTGCAGAGACTTCAGAGTTCCGGTTTTTCCCGCTTTTACCTCCACCGGCAGAATCCTGCTTCTACAGGTTTGCAGATAATCCACCTCGGATGAAGCCTGATGTTTTTCCCGGCACCAGTAAAAAAGCTCCGGTTCCTCATAATAGGGTCGCGCATAGAGCAGATGCTGACCGATAAACTGCTCACAGACAGAACCTGAATTTACTAGAGTAACCGCATCCGCCTCAGCAATATCGGCATAACTCAACCCGCAGGCGGCGGTTAGCAGGCCAACATCCAGAAAGAGCGGCTTCTGCATTTTTTCGTTACTTCCCGCCCTTAATGGCAATCCGTTGGCACTGCTGTGGTAGATCGGCGTGTAAACTTTAGCCAAAGCCAACAGGTGCAGCGCCACTTTTAAGTCCGAACTCTTCTCATTGCGATCAAGGTTGACATATTTAAGTTTTTGTCCGACCTGCAAAGGGAGTTTCTGAAAAACTTTTTGCAGACGAATATTTTTGACCCGTTTACCATATTTATTAAAATCATCACGATAGGTCAGAATAATTGACTGTTTGATGCTGTCGACATCAAGCAGAGAACCGCTGTTTTGATATGTTTGAACCGCCTCCGGCATCCCGCCCACGACACAATAAACTCTAAATAGAGATAGCAACTCATCGTGAACAACCAAAGGGAGTTCATCCTTAATTTGATAATGTTCGATAAAAACCCGGAGCTGGTCGCGGCCAAGCCCGCTCAGAAACTCCTTAAATGTCATGGGCCCTAAATGCAGATACTCTATTCTTCCTACCGGCATAGAAAAGGTATGATCTTCCAAAACAAATTCCAGCAGAGAACCTGCAGTTATGAGATGAAGTTCCGGCAGCAACTCATAAAAATAGCGCAGAGCCGCCAGAATCTGCGGTGCCGCCTGGATTTCATCGAGAAAAAGCAAGGTTTTGCCGGGCACAATTTTGCGGGACATTTT
>JAOZKP010000177.1 GCA_029935295.1 bacterium
GTTGCCAGAACCCGAATAAAACGATAGCACTGAACGAGACCTGTTTTATGCTCACGAACCGGCGGGCTCTTCGTATTGTTGTTTAATGGCTAAGATTTCAGGTAATACTTTATTGAACAGGGGGACCATCCCTGGGTCGAAGTGGGAGCCGGCATTTTCATTGATAAGCTTGACCGCATCGTCAACCTCCCAGGCTTTTTTATAAGGACGTTCAGTGGTTAAGGCATCAAAAACATCGGCAATAGCAACGATGCGGGCCGCAAGTACAATCTCCTCTCCCTTAAGCCCGTATGGGTATCCTGATCCATCCCATTTTTCATGGTGAGCCAGAGCAATTTCCCGCGACATCTTCAATAAATCAGAGTTGTGCTCACCAATAATCGTCGCTCCGAATTCCGGATGTTGATACATCAGTTTCCACTCTTCATCATCAAGCTTACCCGGCTTGAGCAGAATCTTGTCTGGAATACCGATCTTGCCAATATCATGCATAGGGGCCGCGTTATAAACCAGGTTGGACCATTCATCGCCACACTCTACGGCTTCTGCTATCAAACGGGTATAGTGACTCATACGAATAACATGTAAACCGGTTTCATTATCTTTGAATTCTGCTGCACGACCCAGCCGTCTGATAATCTCCTGACGGGTCTGCTGTAACTCAAGCGTCCGCTCTCGCACCTTCTGTTCAAGAACACGACTCTGATCATAAAGTGCCAGATGAGTGTGAACCCGAGCCAAAACCAGAGGGGGGCTGATGGGTTTCGTAATATAATCCACTGCCCCCAAGCCCAAGCCCCGTTTTTCGTCTGCTTCCTGATTCTTGGCCGTAACAAAGATAACTGGAATCTTCGCGGTTGCCGGATTCTCCTTGAGGCGCCGACAAACTTCATAACCATCCATCTCCGGCATCATAATGTCGAGCAAAATCATGTCAGGCTGAGAATCACCCGTAGAAATTTTCAAGGCACGTTCGCCATTAAGTGCCGCTTTAACCTTATATTGAGACCGTAACACACTGCTTAAAACATCGATATTATCTGAAATATCGTCAACGATCAAAATGGTTTGTTTCTCTTTTTGATTACTCATCAAGGTCTCCGGCTTAATTTATATCGTGAACAGCACTTGCTGTGGCTATCAATTCATCCAATTCTCTAAGGGCCAATTCAAATTCATAGGCACCAATGGCTTTGCCTAAACTCTTAAGGTTTGCCGCATACACAGCGATTCCTGGAAGTTCTTCTAACTCTTCTATAACCTCTGTGGCATCGGTGTCATCATCTTCAAGCAATCGCCTCAAATCACTCAGCCGTAATTTGAACTGTTTTAAATCAAGTTTTTCTGCTTGAACCGCAGTACTGCTATCACTTTTCTTAAGCTGTGTCAAACCTTCCAATACTGGCAATAGAGCCGAGCCCACACCTTCCAGCAAAATATCAATTTGGGCTACCGGCAACCCATCTTTGCACCCATTCTCCAGGGCCTCAGCGGCACTTTGCACCTCGGTTGCGCCAATATTGCCAGCTACGCCTTTTAGGCTATGCGCACATCGGGTGGCAGCTTCCGGATCGTCCTCTCTTTGGGTCTGGTGAAACTGATCAACAAAATCGGACTCGCTTTGACTGAATTTAAGTAACAGCTTGCGGTATAATTTATGATTTTCCTGACAAGTAGCCAATCCGGCTATCACATTAATGCCGGGCAACTCAGGAATTTCATCTCCTTTAAGAATCTCTTTTGTCGCAACTGCAAGTTCATCTATCGGGCTCGACGGAGTTATCCATTTGGCCATAACAGTAAACATCTCTTGCACATTAATAGGTTTGGCGATGTGATCATTCATCCCTGCCGCAATAACCTTATCACGATCTCCAGCCATAGCATTAGCGGTCATAGCCAATACCGGCAAATTTTTAAAGCGCTCCTGCTCACGAATTTTACCGGTTGCGTGGTAGCCATCCATAACCGGCATTTGACAATCCATCAACACCCCATCAAAATCATTTATCGCTAAAGCATCCAGCGCTTCCTGGCCGTCATTGGCAGTTTCAACCTTAAGACCATTACTGGTCAGCAGCTCCAGTGCCAGTTCCTGATTAATCTCATTATCTTCGACCAACAAGATCTTGGCCCCACGTAGTTTGGCAAGGGCTTCATCAGCTTTTCCCTGACGATTACGAACCCGGGTCTCTCTGATCACTTCTTGACCCAACCCCAGCATAATAGCATCAAGCATAGTTGAAGCGGTAACCGGTTTAGTCAGAAAACTGCTAATATTAAGTCCAACCGCAGCGTCACTAACCTCCTCCCGGCCATAAGCTGTCATCATAATCACGGCTGGAGGGGCAATCAATTCAAGCTTGGATTCCAGCTCCCGGATTGTGCTTACTCCATCTTGCTCAGGCATTCTCCAATCCATTAGCAATAGTCTATAGGGATCTTGCTGGTCTGCATTTTCAATCTGACTCAACGCCAAGCTACCGCTATCGGCCAAATCGACTCGCAGCCCAAAACTGATGAGCATTGACTGGATAATTTCACGATTAGTAGCATTATCATCAACCACCAGAACCCGAACGCCACTCAGTCCGGTAGTGGACGCACGCCGCCGGTTTGCCGCCCCCGGCTTCCAACCAAACCGGGCCGTAAAACTAAACGTACTACCAACCTCAGATTCACTTTCAACCCAGATCTCTCCATGCATCAACTCAGTCAACTTTTTAGAGATGGAAAGGCCAAGCCCCGTGCCCCCATATTTACGGGTCGTTGAACTATCAGCCTGACTGAATGATTGAAACAACTTAGATTGTTGCTCATCGGTCATGCCAATCCCGGAATCGTGCACAGAAAAACGCAAGGTGACCCAATCATCATCCTTTTCAACCACAGCAACACGAACCAAAATTTCCCCATGTTCGGTAAATTTTACTGCGTTATTACCAAGGTTAACTAATATCTGTCCAAGGCGCAATGAATCACCAATAAGTGCTGTCGGAATATCTGCCGGCAGATCAAACATCAACTCCAAACCCTTCTCTTCAGCCTTCAGACCAACCAGGTTGGCAAGGTTTTCAAAAACATCTTCCAAGTGAAAGTCGAGCTGTTCCATGTCAAGTTTTCCGGCCTCAATTTTAGAAAAATCGAGAATGTCATTGATAATGCCCAGCAGGGCATCAGCTGAACGCGATACTTTCTCAATGTAGTTGCGCTGTTTTCGATCAAGATCAGTTTGCAAAGCCAGATTTGACATCCCTATGATTGCATTCATAGGGGTTCTTATTTCATGTGACATATTAGCAAGAAAATCTGATTTAGCCCGGGTCGCCTCCTCAGCTCTATCTTTTGCTTGAGCAAGCTCACAGGTTAACTGTTTACGCTCCGTTATATCCATGCCAACGATAATATTTCGCTCACCAATAACTGTAGCACTCCACTCTACTTCTCGATCCTGACCATTTTTACAACGTACCGTGGTTTCAAAAGGAACAATCAACTCACTCTTAGCTTTAGCGCTAGCCATTCTTTCTGTCCATGTTCTAATGGTATTTTTCCGGTAATCTGGGTCTGGATATGCTTTGGAAAACCAGGCATCAAGGTGGGGAATATCTTCTATAGTCCAACCAAACAGCGCCACAAAACGATGATTCAGTTGCTCAAGCCTGAAAGTGTCACCGGCAATACTGTTGATCGCAATTGCAAAAGGAGCAAAGTTGATGAGTTCTTTCAGCTCGGCCTCTGCCAACATACGTTCGGTAAGGTCACGAAAGACAATGACAGCACCAATAAGGTTATTTTCTCGACGTAATGGAATGGCCGAGTACTCTACAGGGAAAGATGTGCCATCTTTGCGCCACAATATTTCATCTTCTATTTGATGTATTTCACCATCTTCGTATGCGGCTCGCATGGGACAATTACTTTCATTATATTTCGAGCCATCAGCATGGGCATAGTGGGTCGCTTCATGCATGGAAATACCGACCAACTCTTTCACTGTATAGCCCAGTTTATCAGCGGCTGACTGATTGTAGAAAGTGATTTTACCGTCAAGGTCTAAACCAAAGATCCCCTCCCCAACAGAATCCAGAATCAGATTATTGCGCTCCTGGGCGACCCGTATAGTTGCCTCAGCTGCGCGCAACTCTGCGGTTTGATCCTCAACGCTCGCGACCATAGAGTTAAAAACAGCGGCCACATCTCCAAACTCATCTCTGAATAGAACTTCTATCCGGCGCGAATAATCTCCCTCTCTTATCGCCTCAGATTCTTTTGCAAAGCGAGAAAGAGGGGTGATAATCCGCCCTTTGAGCAAAAAGAAAGCATAGATAGACATTCCAATTGTAATTGCTATCAACGCAGTGATAAACCAAAGAATTTGCCTGTTTTTTGAACGTACCTCATTAAGTTCGGACGTCGTTCTATGTTTCAATAGGACAAAGAACCTCTCGATTTCATGCATGATCTCTGATTTTATCTTGAGGTACTGTTTTCCGTGTAATATATTTTGGGCCAGTTCAAGATCAGGGGATCTTTTAATAGAAAAGTTGCCCTCCGCATCCCGAAACCAACCTTTGGCTGCATTTATTGCAATATTTTCTAACCGTATAAGTGCATCAGATTGATTTTTCGCTTCTGAAATTTGACTCCGCTCCTCATCTGAAAAACCAAGTTCAACCATCTTCTCTTCGACACTGTAGACTTCCCCAGAATCATCTAAGGCTCTGGAGTCAGCTATCACATGATCCCAATAGGAAAATGTCTTTTTTTTCGGGTACGGATGTTTACCGTTACGAATAGCGCTAATGGTGCGAAAATAAATTTCATATTTAGACTCACCGGTTACGGCAAAAAGAAGTGCCATTCGAGTTAGATCATCAGAGGAATGTTTCAGCTCAAGGGCCAAACTGAAAGACTTGTATTTATACTCTTCTATTTTTCGTTGTTGATTTTCTCCATCCAGAAGCATGGAAACCAAACCCCCAACAAAGATCATCAAACCCGAAAAGACCATAAAAAGGAGAAATAAAATTTTTCGAATTGTCAACTGTTTTTTGCGACCGAACATAAACCAGACAACAATGATAATTAGCACGACAACCATAAAGGCAATGGCGACACCCTTAAACCATGAAAACTCTTCGACTTCGGAAGGGGACACTGCACTCAGGTCTACAGGGACCTCATCGGGCACGGCAGTGACGGCGATTTTATCTTCTTCAGAGACACTCCCAGACCACCGAAGAATGATCTTCTCCCGTTCTGCAACAGAGATAAGTTCCATCCCCTCATCCAAATCCTGCAGAAGTGACGAATTGCCTTCAGCGACGGCAATTCGCCAAGCATTGCTGTACAAGAGATGGGTTGCGAAGATCTTAAACTTATTCAACAGATCAAAACGCTTCAAATGATGGATTCCGGCAAGGGTGTCTGCGGCAAAGACTTTAAGTTTTTCATTTTCAAGAGCCGTCATCAGGGCCGCGTAATCAGTGTAGGGAACTATCGAATGCGGTGGTAGGAGTTTTTCAAGATAACTTTCGACATAGTCTCCAGCGAGAACCCCAACCTGATAACCAGCCAGCTCATCAATTGAGGCAATAAGTGGGAGATTACGTTGAAGAAACACATTCGTATCCGTGCGAGACAGAATGGCACCAAAATCCAGATAAAGATCGCGTTCCTCATTAAAGAACAGGCCAGCATGCACCTGTGATTTGCCCTGTTTAACCCGGTCAAGTGACTCCTTCCAGGTTGCCGGATGAAAATCTATTGCAGTACCCGTCTTTTTTGCCCACAATTTCCACAGATCGATAATCATCCCTGCAGGTTGCCCCTGTTCATCCTGAAACTGAAAGGGGACACTATCCACACTGTAGGCAACTGAAATCCGATCTCTTTTAGATTCATTTTCAGCGACAGAAATTTGACTAAAGAATAGAACTAGAAATACGATTACTAGAAAAAATTTACATGCTCGAAAACTGGACATCTAAACGGCCTCTCCAAAAGGATTTTCCTGCAGGTACCGACACAGAGATTTGCTCGCAACTTCATAAATAGTGCCTGACCGAAAACCTGACAATTTTCTTGAGTGCAAGGCAGGCGAAGATTCCCATCAGCAGGCGATCAAAAACAACCTTCATCGACAATCCGGATA
>JAOZKP010000549.1 GCA_029935295.1 bacterium
TTCTGCTGATTCACAGGACGCCTGTAGCGCACCCGATGGCTATGTCGCCAACAATACCGATTGCAATGACAACGAGGCCACCATAAACCCCGATGCCACCGAAGTTTGCGGTGATGGAGTTGATAATAACTGTAATGGTGAAGTTGATGAAGGATGTTGCGTTGAAACAACCTTCTATCGTGATGCTGATGGCGACGGCTATGGCGATTCTGCTGATTCACAGGACGCCTGTAGCGCACCCGATGGCTATGTCGCCAACAATGCCGATTGCAACGACAACGATGACACCATCAACCCCGATGCCACCGAAGTTTGCGGCGACGGAGTTGATAATAACTGTAATAGTGAAGTTGATGAAGGATGTTGTGTTACAAGCACTTTCTATCGTGATATCGATGGTGATGGTTACGGTGATGCGGAGGTTTCTCTGGAAGCTTGCAACGCTCCGGCTGGATATGTTGCCAATAGTAGTGACTGCAATGATTGTGATTTGAATGAACATCCCGGTCAAACCTGGTATCGTGATGTTGACGGTGATGGTTATTCGAGCGGGGTGGTGGTTGTCGATGCCTGCCTGCGGCCGGATGATTTTTATGTCTCCGGTGAGCTCAAAGCAACTTCCGGTGACAGCGTGGATGATGATAACAGTATCTATCCCGGCGCTCCTGAACTGTACGATGGGATTGATAATAATCTGAACGGAACAATTGATGAAGAGTGTAGTTCGGCGGGAGCGGTTAAATTACCGGATACCGGCCAGAATCTCTATTTTAACAACTGGGGGCCGATCGCCACTCCGGCTCACGGTGATTCCTTCTTTGGTCAGGATGCGCAATATTATCACCATCGTTCCTATGCTAAACTTGGCATGAATGGCAGGGATCTGCCAAATGTTGCCGGTCAGTGGCTGATGGTGCGGGATAATGTCAGCGGGTTGATCTGGGAAGTCAAACATAATCACGATACTGATCCGAATTTTGCCGATCCCAACGATGTCGACAACCGTTATACCTGGTATGACAGCAACCCAAAAACAAATGGCGGCAAACCCGGTCATCCCCGGCAGGAAACTGATACCGAAGATTTTATTGTTGCTTTGAACTCAATTTCCTATGGTGGTTTCAGTAATTGGCGTTTGCCGACTATCTCCGAGCTCAGCGGATTGATCAACCGGGGTCGGAATTCGCCGGCAATCAACCGGGAATTTTTTCCGCTAACCGAACCCTCGCCTTACTGGTCCGCAACCCCATATGCCTACACCGATGAAAACAAAGCCTGGCATATCTATTTTGGTTACGGCTACGTCGGCAGCGGTCTGACATCGGCAACATGTTATGTGCGGGCCGTGCGCTAATTTATAGGTGAATTTATGAAAAGATTTTTTATTATCGGTCTGGTTTTCTGGTTGCTCTGCACTTCGATTGCCGGGGCCGCACTGGTAGATAATGGTGATGGTACAATCAGCGACACCCGGACCGGGTTGATGTGGCAACAGTCAGGAACCGCTGCCGGAACCATGCAATGGGAAGCAGCTTTATTAGAATGTGAAACTCTGGTATTGCCGGTTAATAATCCTTATACCGACTGGCATCTGCCCAGTACCCAGGAGCTGCATTCGCTGGTCGATTACTCCGGCAGGTTCGCGACCGCAATTGATGAAAATCTTTTTCCCGAAACGGAAGATTATGACTACTGGACCTCGACTACTTATGATGGCTATTATGATTACGTCTGGACGGTTCATTTCAGTGACGGTCGCATAACCTTTCT
>JAOZKP010000178.1 GCA_029935295.1 bacterium
AAAAAACAAGAATTAAAAATCAGAAAATGTTCTGATAAGGTCACTTATTTGCGGGCGGATAAAGCCCATTTTGGTTGCGGGATCTATTCCCGCATTAGTTATTTAGTGCCTGCAATCATTAAAAATTGCAGGCGCTGTTTTTTATTGTCATTTATCATTTCAAGACAAATGACTGATGCGACAGTCGCAAGTGGACGGCATACAATACGGCCACAAGACAAAAAAGAAAAATTAAGGTGAAAAGAAAATGAGTAAGGAACTGAACAAAGTACGCAATATCGGGATCAGCGCCCACATTGACTCGGGCAAAACCACACTGACTGAAAGAATTTTGTTCTACACCAACAAGATTCACGCGATCCACGATGTTAAAGGTAAAGACGGTGTTGGTGCCGTTATGGATTCGATGGAGCTTGAAAAAGAACGCGGTATCACCATCGCTTCCGCCGCAACTTTCTGCGAATGGAATGAGCATGAGATCAACATCATTGACACCCCGGGTCACGTTGATTTTACAATTGAAGTAGAACGCTCCTTGCGGGTTCTTGATGGCGCTATTTTAGTTCTGTGCTCGGTCGGTGGTGTCCAGTCACAGTCTATCACGGTTGACCAGCAGATGAAGCGCTACAATGTTCCCTGTATCGCGTTCATTAACAAGTGTGACCGCAGCGGCGCCAACCCGGAAAGAGTGACTGAGCAGTTAATCGACAAACTAGGGCATAACGCCATTGCCATGCAGATCCCGATCGGACTTGAAGTCGATCATGTCGGAGTCGTTGATTTGACGACGATGAAAGCTACCTATTTTGATGGTGATAACGGAGAAATCCTGCGCACCGAAGAGATCCCGGCTGAACTGACTGACAAAGCCGCTGAGAAACGTGAAGAGCTTATCGAAATGGCCTCAAATTTCTGCGATGATCTAGCGGAAGCATTCCTGGAAGAGCAGGAGATCTCGTCGGAAATGATTTTAAGTGCTATGCGCAAAGGCGTTCTCGCTCGTAAAGTAACTCCGGTTTATATGGGATCAGCCTATAAAAACAAAGGGGTTCAACCGCTGATGGATGCCGCAACCCAGCTTCTGCCCGACCCGTCTGAGGTTACCAATATCGCCCTTGACCTTGATAACGATGAAGAAGAAATTGTCCTTGGCAGTAATGCTGATGATCCAACCGTTGCTTTGGCTTTCAAGCTGGAAGATGGTCAGTATGGTCAACTTACCTATATCCGGGTTTACCAGGGCACCCTCACTAAAGGCGACACCCTGGTCAACACCCGCAGCGGCAAAAAGTTAAAAATCGGCCGTCTGGTGCAGATGCACTCCAACCAGATGGAGGATATTACCGAGATTTCGGCTGGTTATATTGGTGCTCTTTTCGGCATTGATTGCGCCTCCGGCGATACCTTTGCCGACCCTAAGCTCAACTACTCGATGACTTCGATGTTTGTTCCTAATCCGGTTATCTCTTTAGCTCTGGTACCGAAAGATAATAAAGCTCAGATCAATATGTCTAAAGCTTTGAATCGTTTCTCAAAAGAGGATCCGACTTTTCGCACCCATGTTGATGAAGAGACCAATGAAACTATCATTGAAGGTATGGGCGAATTACACCTTGAAGTCTATGTCGAGCGTATGCAACGTGAGTATAGTGCTGAAGTCTCCACCGGCCAACCCCGGGTAGCCTACCGTGAAACTATCACCAAACGGGCCGAGTTTAACTACACTCATAAAAAACAGACTGGTGGTTCCGGTCAATACGGCCGGGTTTCTGGCTACATGGAACCCCTTAGTGACGGTGAATTTGAATTTATCAATAAAATTACCGGGGGTTCGATTCCAACTCAGTTTATCTCATCCTGCGAGAAAGGTTTCAAGGCCGGACTTGTGAAAGGGGCCCTGATGGAGTTTCCGGTTACCGGAATCCTGGTCGAGATCAATGACGGTGCTTCCCATGCGGTTGACTCCTCGGAGATGGCCTTCCAGGCTGCCGCCCGCGGAGCATTTTTAGAAGCCTATAAAAAAGCGAAACCGGTTATTCACGAGCCGATCATGAAAGTCGTCATCGAAACTCCGACTGAGTTTCAGGGCACGGTCATGGGCACCATCAACCAACGCCGCGGCACCATCCTTGGCGCCCAGGAAGAGGGCCCGATGTGTGTCGTCGAAAGCCAGGTACCTTTAGCCGAAATGTTCGGCTACTCGACCGTCCTCCGCTCCAGCACCCAGGGTAAAGCCCAGTTCACAATGGAATTTGCCAACTACAAACAGGTACCGCAGAGCATTACGGAAGAGCTGCAGAAAAAGAAAGCAGAAGAGGCCAATAAAGGCGCCGCTTAAATGAGTAGTACGCAAAACTCAAATGCAAAAGTAATCTACCTTAGAGACAGGAGCTTTACGATGTTAAAAAAAGATCTGATGATGCGTAACCCCTTAAGAGCGGTTAGCGATGAGAATGGCTATATACTTCCGGAAGGCGGCTTAGGTGCCGTTGTAGCCCGGGCCGGGGTCGGCAAAACTGCCCTTCTGGTGCAGTTGGCACTAAATTCACTGCTTAAGGGCGACAACGCTCTCCATATCAGCCTCGGCGACCCGGTCAGGAAAGTTAGCCTCTGGTACAAAGAGGTTTTCAACAATATCGGTACCCACTATAAAATCGACAAAATTGATGATCTCTGGAATGAACTGCTGCCGCAGCGTTTCATTATGACATTCAATATTGATGGTTTCAGCGTGCCGCGCCTTGATGAACGTTTGACAGAGCTCGCGGATCAGGATATTTTTCATCCGCAGATGATTCTAATTGACGGTCTTCCTTTCAATGAACAGGTCAAAAGGACTGATCTGCATGCCCTGAAAGATCTCTCGGAGAAATTCAATTCCCACATCTGGTTTACAGTGCGCAGTCATCGTCATGAAGATCCCGACACCGACGGTCTACCAGTACAGATCAGTGATTTTGCCGACCTTCTCGATGTTGCGATTAAACTCGAGCCCGAAGATAATGAGATCAAACTCAATGTCTTAAAAGGCAGCGGTTCAATCTCCACTCAGGACCTTTCTCTCGACCCGGCAACTATGCTGATTAAAGAGTAGGACCTGCAAGACAAAAATTTTCAAAAGGCGGAATGAGGTTTTCCTCATTCCGCCTTTTTATTCAAATCATCAAATCGCAACTCTTTTCTATTTCCCCATCCCAGAAAATACCCGTTTGTCAAGCCTGACCCGCTTCCAAAAATTAAAAGATTTCATGACCTTAGATCCTTCCTTGGGCTATTTGGGGTTCTAAGATTGTTTGGATTTTCCCGTAACATGAGAATGGGGCTCAACAACTCAGTTGCCTTGCCCCATCCTCATACCATACTTAATAAATTCCTGTTGAATCCATGGATGACTTATTTAACCGGTATTAAATCAACCCGGCGGTTTTTAGCTCGGCCTTCCTTGGTGTCGTTACTGACAATTGGTTGAGTTAAACCAAAACCTTTCACCATAAGCTGTGTCGCATTAACACCGCTTTCGACAAAATATTTCATGATAGCTTTAGCCCGATTTTCGGATAGCTTCATATTGTAAGCTTCGGAACCGGTATTGTCTGTATGTCCGAATATTTGCACATTGAGCTTCGAATTTTTCTTCAGAATGAGGACTGCTTCATCAAGCATAGGGTAAGCATCGGGGTTGATTTCGGACTTATCAAAGCCAAACAACACCTCAGCCGCATAGGTCCAACATCCCCGAGCATCAACAGTAGCACCCTTAGGAGTATTGGGACATTTATCTCTGTCGTCGGTCACACCGTCGCCATCACTGTCTCTTGGCACTGCTTTTACGACCGGTTTGGGAGCCCGCTTGCTTAAAAAGATTCCTTCGACAAAACCAGCTACCTTTCCAGAAGTGCCAAGCTCATTGGCGGTAATCGAAGAACCACATCCACCCGCTTTAGCAATCTGATCAAAAACCTTGATACCTGCCGGGCTGTCTCCAACCAAGACTGTGTAGATACAAACTTTATCACCAAGCTGTGCTTTCAAAGCTTTTGCGGCCTTTACCGAAGCGGGTTCCACCCGATCTCCATCACCAACGATAATCAGGGCTGTTTTACCTTGACTTGATTTTAATTCACCAGCAGCAGTGAGGAGGGCTTGGGTCAAAGGTCTGGGGGTGCCGCCGTGAGGTTTATGGGCAGCTTTCAAAGCCGCGCCTAAACCTGAAGTTGAATAGCGAGTCGGGCCGTAATTAATTTTGACCGTATTCTTGGGGCCAAAGGTTATGAGCTCACAATTGTAGCCCAATTCCGGGAGAGTCTCATTCAAGGCAGTTAAGAACTCTCTGGCGGTATCACTTTTTGTCTTCGGTCCGCTTTTATCTTCCATTGAATAGGACGCATCCAGAATCACCACAAAATTATTTACCTTGGGTGCATAATGATTTGCGTTAAAACTGTAGGCTTCAAAAGACGGGGAGGTTTTTTGTACCGCAGTCTTACCCGCACAACTGACGAGAAAGGCACCGGCAAGTACCAAAAAGAATGTTACTAAATAATGTTTTTTCACAATTGATCTCCTTTTCAAAAGTTTTCAAAGATTTCTTACAAAATGCCCCATGGCAATAATAGATTTTCCAACACTGAGTCAAGTTTTAATTAAACTAAAGTTATATTTATAGTATTCTATCGGGGATGTATATCCAAAAACCGACAGAAGCTTGAAGTATTAAACAACAAATAATCATTATTCCAATAACTGAACCATTCTGATAAGTAAAAAATTTCCTTGAGTTTTAGTGTGAAATATGACAGGCTCTGGTTGTTTTTTATAAAGAACCAATTTGTAGCTGGAGGTTTCTGTCATGAAATATGTTGCCGACCTGATGACCCAGGATATCTTCCCCTTAAAATCCGACCAGACCTTAAATGTTGTCCGCCTGCTGATGCGGACAGTCCACATTCGCCATGTGCCAATTTTAGACAGAAACGAAAAATTTGTCGGCCTCTTAAGCCACCGCGACCTGCTGGCTTATTCAATCTCCAAATTGGCGGACATTAATCCTTTAGAACAGAAAGAGATTGACCGCCACATTCCGATCAAGGATGTAATGCGTACTGAAATCGCCACGACAACCGAAACCACGGAATTAAAAGAGGCGATAGCAATGATGATGAAAAATAAATTTGGTTGTCTACCGGTGGTTGATAAGGAACACTACCTTATCGGAATTATCACTGAAGAGGATATCAGCCGACTGGCAATCAGACTGCTGGAAAAAGAGGCTGAACGGCAAAAGCTGGTCCAAGTCAAGCCCTAAGCAAAGCATTATTAAATTAAACAAATCTAGAGCTGTGGGGATTGACAATAAGGCGGAAAGTAGATATTTTAATTTACGTCAAAAATGGAATAAAACCTTTGCAAACAAGGCCCAACCGAGGAGAGATTTACTATGCAGACTGTAAGTATACAAAGCGGCAAAGAGAGTACCGCAGTTAACGAATTCATTTACAGCGTCTACAACTGGATGGCAGTAGGGCTGGCCCTAACCGGTTTTGTCGCCTACTTTGTTGCTAACAGCGAGGCCATGCTGGGGCTTATCTTCGGCAATAAACTGGTTTTCTACGGATTGATTTTTGGAGAATTGGGCCTGGTTTTCACGCTGGCCGCAAGAATCAACAAGATCAAGCGCAGCACTGCCATCGGCCTTTATATTCTTTATGCGGCGCTCAATGGAGCCACACTTTCAAGTATTTTTCTGCTCTACGCGCGTTCAACTATAACCTCAACTTTTTTCATCTGCTCTGCGACCTTTGTCGTCAGCAGCGCTTACGGAATGTTGACCAAAAAAGATCTGACCTCAATGGGAAGTTTCCTTTTTATGGGGCTCATCGGCATAATCATCGCCTCGGTCGTTAATATGTTCGTGCAGAGTTCACAGATGAGTATGATGATAAGCTACATCGGGGTTCTGGTCTTTGTCGGCCTCACAGTCTACGACACCCAGCGCCTCAAACAGATGGCACTAACTGAGGGGGCTAACAGCAAAGGGGCGATTTTAGGCGCTTTAACTCTCTATCTCGACTTTATAAATCTCTTCATAATGATGCTCCGCATTGTCGGCGGCGGTCGGGATTAAATACTAAACAGGTTATCTTTTTAC
>JAOZKP010000019.1:0-13565 GCA_029935295.1 bacterium
CAGGAATAGTCTGTTTCATGCTTTACGTAATGTGCGCCATGATTATCTGTTGTAAAAAAACAGTGGAATAGATTATGCAAGAATTTATTCAGGTTGTTGGCTGTACTGTTTTTCGAGTTTAAAGTATAGCTGTAAACTTTGAGTATTTATGGAGTCTGTTTTTATGTCTTTTCCCGCCTGTCATTCAAGTCAGGATCTGCGTTTACCTTCGCCGCCGACGGTATTGTCACGCCTGTTGACAATGCTGGCCGAAGATCGTAGTTCTGCGGTTGAACTGGCAGATGTCATCCTCGAAGATCCGGGTTTGACAACTAGAATACTGCGGGTTGCAAACTCTCCTTTTTACAATTTCAGTAACAAAATTGAAACTGTCAGCCACGCAATTGCCCTCTTAGGCTGCCAAAGCATCAGAATCCTCTGCGCCAGTGAATCTTTCATGGCGATTTTCCCGCGCCGAAAAGGTAATTTCACTGCTCTCTTCCAAAATTATTGTCAGCACTCTTTGACGACGGCCCTTCTGGCTAAAATTTTAGCCGAGGAGATGGAGGTCCAGGTTGAGAGTGAGAAGGTTTTTATCGCCGGTCTTCTGCATGATATCGGAAAACCTGTGCTCTGGTATAATTTTCTCGATCAGGCGGCTGTTTATCATGATTTAAGAGCGCGGGGTTTGTCTGAACGGGAAGCCGAAAGACTGAGTTACGGGGTTGACCATGCAGAGGCCGGAGCCTGGGTCGCCGGCGAGTGGGGGCTTGATAGTGAACTAGCCAAAGCCATGGCCCGACACCATGAACGTCAGTATTCAGGTGACGGAGTTGAAGGTAAGGCTCTTTCTGAATACTCACTCGAAGAGTTGGTCGGGTTGGCTGATATCCTGTCAAAATGTCTCGAATTAAGGGATGGTAAATTGGCTTTTCAGGATGCTGCTGAGAGGTATGTCAGTCATCGTCTGCAAGGCCTAGACTGGCGCGGGGTGGTTTCGCTTTTTGCTGATCAGGCACCGCTCTACGGTCTTGAGTTGATTCCAGAATCATCTGTTGATAGCTCCAACCCAGATGTAAAAAGATCCGGCAGAGCGGTTGTTGGAGTAAGGGTTGATGAACCTGAAGCCGCTTATGAGAACCTGCTGGAGCGTTCTCTGACTCTGTTTAAGGCTTACAGCTCATTTCTTGATAATTTCAAGTTGACTGACATTTTTGCCGGTATTCGAGAAAATCTGTCGACGCTTGCAGGAGTGCAGGCGGTTTATATAATGCTTTATAAATCAAAAGAGCAGAGCTTGATAATTCAGACTGCTGCCGGGGATGAGACGGCGGCTGCCCGTCTAGGACAGCGGATTCTTTTGACTGGTGATGAATTTTCAGCTTTAAGAGAGGCCAAGGATCTGCTGCGGTCCTTTAACAGTAACCAGGTGTCTGCGGATGGTGATTCACTTGATCATAAACTTAAGACCCTTTTTTTGCACACGCAAAAGAGTGAGCAGGGTATTTTTCTGCCGGTTTACAGTGAGCGCCGCCTGATCGGTGCATTCTGTTTGAAACTTGAAGCAGAGAGCTCTGCTGACGATCCGATTTTTAGAGAATTATTGTTCGGACACGCAGTTCAGTTGGCACTGGCGGTTCGTTTTTATCATCTGACGCAAAAACTGAAAACTCTGGCTAACAGTGCGACGACTTCAGAATCATCGACTCTGGTAATGGGACACGCACTTAAAGCACCTTTGGCAACCCTGCGGGAAAATATTTTTATGCTGGATCAGGAAGGGCGTAATGCTGGTTTTGCCCGGAACGGTTACCGGCATGTCTACTGCAAAAAGATGAAACAGGCTTTAGCGGATGTAAATTCCCTGATCGCAAGGTATGCACCTGCAACCAGTCATAATGAAAACGGTGCCGTCAGGAAAGCTTCCTGATCTATCCTTCAAGTGCATTTGCGAATTTTGATAACAGTTTTTTCCCAAAATGCCTTATTTTCTTTTTTCCTGGCAACTTTTTGAGAGGATATTGGGAGAAAAGTTTATTCCATCCCTGAACATCCGCCCCTTCTTCTGTATTATCATACGGTGCGAGATAATCAACATAGACATTATGTAATCTCTCGTAGCCCCAATCCGGTTCGTACAGAGATTTTGGCTGAATATAGAGAATCTGGAAATCATGTTCCGGGTAATGCCTCAGGAATGTATTAAGAATACTCTCTGCATCTTCACGATTGGAGAGCTGGTTTTTTTTGATAAAATAGAGTATCCGCTCTTTAGATGAAACAAGCTCCCGCCATTTCCGAACAAAGTATGCTATCTTGGTTTTTTCTTTCGCAAAGACCTCATCAAAATCATAATCATCTCTGAAAGACCTTTTTCCACTGCTTGTATCAACAGCTGAATATAGTTCTGAATGAAAGGCGATTCCGGTTTTTATATCACGAATCATGTGATCAACGCTGGCGGGGATCAGGTTTTCTTTGCAGAAAATATCAGCAAAGTCATTTTCGATGATATTGATCAGTTTATCGCTGTCAATGATCGTGAACCTGAAAATGCTGCTCTCATCATAGCCGATTCGCCAGAATTGCAGGCCTGCCTCGCAGTTATCCCCCAGTGAAATATATCTGTCAAAACCTTCGATCGGCAAATCTTTCATTAGCAATAGTTTTCCTGTGGCAAAATTTACTGAAATATATCCTTAAAAAAACAAATTATATGACATCAAAGATTAAGTCAATCCCAATAAATATACTTGCGTGTATTTCAGATATAGCAGCAGGAGATTTTGAAACTAATTTCTGAATGTGCTATGATAAAAGATAATGTCAACTCCTTATGCATTAGTCGCAGAATCTTTTAGTGCACTTAACGTTTTTCATGATTTAGATTGAATTCCAATAGAGGTGAATTAAATATGGGTTACAAATCAATGGCAGATTGTGTTGCTGATCTGAAACGTCATAAGCTGTTGCGGCAGATTGACTGCGAAGTTGATCCACATCTTGAAATTGGGATGATTCAGCGCCGGGTCTGTGAGAACCGGGGGCCGGCCCTGCTTTTTACTAATGTTAAGGGGTGTGAATTTCCTCTGCTCGGCAATCTATTTGCGACATTGGAGCGAACCCGTTTTATCTTTCGTGACGCCTTAAAAAGGATCGAGCTACTTTCTGATCTGAAAGTTGATCCAGCTCGGATATTCCGGCAGCCTGCCCGGCTGCGGCATTTGCCGCAAGCTTTGATGCATATGTTGCCGCATCGGGTAAAAGAGGGCGCGGTAGTGGCGCGGCAGACTTCGATTGAGCGCTTGCCGCAGCTTAAATCGTGGCCAGACGACGGTGGGGCTTTTATTACTTTACCTCAGGTCTATTCGGAAGATCCGGGGAAGTCGGGATGGCGTTCATCTAATCTCGGGATGTATCGAGTCCAGATTTCAGGTGGAGATTATGAGCCCGGCCGTGAAGTCGGTTTGCATTATCAGCTGCACCGGGGAATCGGTCTGCACCATGCTGCGGCCCGGGAATCGGGTCAGCCTTTGAAAGTAAACATTATCGTTGGCGGCCCTCCATCGCTGGCGTTGGCAGCTGTTATGCCGTTGCCAGATGGTATGCCGGAGATTGCATTTGCCGGACTTTTAGGGGGGCATAGTATCCCTTTGGTTCAGCCGGAAGGTGGTCTGGTTATGCCGGCGGAGGCTGATTTTTGTATTTGCGGTACCATTTTAGAAAATAAGTTGTTGCCGGAGGGGCCTTTCGGTGACCATCTTGGATATTATAGTCTGCAGCACGGTTTTCCGGTTGTCAGAGTAGATAAGGTTTATCACCGCCCCGGAGCAATCTGGCCCTTTACCACGGTCGGCCGGCCGCCGCAGGAGGATACGACTTTCGGGAAATTTATTCATGAGTTGACAGGGGATTTGATTCCTTCGGTTTTGCCCGGGGTTACCGGGGTACATGCAGTTGATGCCGCCGGGGTGCATCCGCTGTTGCTGGCGCAGGGAAGTGAACGCTATCTCCCTTATGAAGAGCGTCAGCGGCCGCGTGAGCTTTTGACCCAGGCCAATGCAATTCTGGGACAGGGCCAGCTTTCATTGGCTAAATTTCTGTTGATAGTCGCAAAAGAGGATAATCCGCAACTCAATATTAATGATATTCCGGATATTTTCAAGCATCTATTGGAAAGGGTTAACTGGCGCCGTGATGTTCATTTTCAGACCCGGACAACTATAGATACTCTTGATTATTCCGGTTCAGATATTAATCAGGGGTCAAAAGTGGTTATCGCAGCGGTGGGTCGGAAGCGGCGAGAACTATTGGCTGAATGGCCGGTTGACTGGCAGCTGAGCCGGAGGTTTGCAAATCCGAGATTGGTTTTGCCCGGTATCTTTATGATAGAGGGCCCGGATTGTCGGCAAAAAAGCCGGCCTCAGACACAATCTGATATTGAAACTCTGCTTGAGGTTATGGCCGGGAATCAATCGGTTCCCGGTTTACCATTGATAATTGTCGTGGATGACAGTGAATTTGCGGCCCGGACCCTTAATAATTTTCTTTGGGTAACGTTTACCCGGTCAGATCCGGCCCAGGATATTTATGGTGTGAAAGCTGCAGTTGTCGATAAACACTGGGGCTGCAGCGGACCGTTGCTGATCGATGCGCGCTGTAAAAAACATCATGCGCCGCAATTGATCGAGGATCCCGGTAGAGTCCGAAGAGTTGAGAAAATGGCGAAAAAGGGCGGTCCGTTAGCGGGCTTGTTTTAGGTGTAGATCAAATTTTGCCTAAGATCAGCCTTTTCCAGCACTGCCTAAAACCTGTTTATTCTTATCAATAATCATTTTTGTCAGTTCATCCCGGGCCGGGCCCAGGTATTTGCGGGGGTCGAATTCCTGGGGTTTTTCGGAGAAGGTTTTCCTGATCATGGCCGTCATTACGAGTCGTCCGTCAGAGTCGATATTTATTTTACAGACTGCTGATTTGGCGGCTTGGCGGAGTTGTTCGGCCGGGATGCCGACTGCGGCTTCAAGCTGGCCGCCATTTTGATTTATGGTGTCAACGTATTCGGGAAGTACAGAACTCGAACCGTGCAGGACAATTGCGAAGCCGGGAATTCTCTTCTCAATTTCCTCTAAAATATCAAACCGCAGCGGCGGCGGGACCAGAACTCCCTGATCATTACGCGTGCATTGTGACGGTTTGAATTTGTAGGCACCGTGCGAGGTGCCGATGGAGATCGCAAGCGAGTCGACACCGGTCCGGCGGACAAAGTCTTCAACTTGTTCCGGGTCAGTGTAGATCGACTTCGCGGCGACGACGTCATCCTCGATTCCGGCCAGGACTCCGAGTTCACCTTCGACTGAAACAGCAAATTTTTTCGCGTAGTCAACAACTTTAGTTGTCAGGGCAACATTCTCATCGTAGGAGAGGTGAGAGCCGTCAATCATGACTGAAGAGAAACCGCTTTCGATACATGATATACAAAGTTCCAGGGTGTCGCCGTGATCCAGGTGTAAAGCGATCGGATTTTTGTGTCCTGCCTTTCGGGCCATGGCAACCGCTCCCTCAGCCATATAACGCAGCATTGTCTGGTCGGCATAATTGCGGGCGCCGCTTGATACCTGCAGGATCAGCGGTGAGTTTGATTCACCGCAGCCGTTAATGATTGCCTGTAACTGTTCCATATTATTAAAGTTGTATGCTGGTACAGCGTAGCCGCCGGCAAAAGCTTTTGTAAACATCTCCCTAGTATTGACAAATCCCAGATTTTTATAATTCACTTGCATCATTATCTCTCCCTTCGTCTATATCTGTATGGCTATTTGTTTGTAGCAGCAGTTGCTGCGCCTGTTTTTGCATTGTATTCTGATCGGCTTTAATATTGTTAATTATTGCTGAAAAGAGGGTCGGGTGGCTGCCCGGTTCGGTTCTGTTGGCGGATTGCAGGGCAGTGCCGGTTGCAATGAGCAAGGCACCACTTAAAATCAGCAGGGATAGACCGCTCCAGTAACGGTTTTGACTGCTCTCCTGCGACCTTGTGAACTGAAATCCCATCTCTTCTGAGAGCGGGGCAATGATGCCGCGCTCAATAAAGTTCAGCATGGTCCGGCAGGTGTGGAATTGTCCGGTAATGGAGTTTTCCAGTACATTCTGCAATGAACGCTGCCCGTCAAAGAGTTTGTACACTTCGAATTCGTCATCGTCGAACTGGTCGTGAAGCCCCTCCTGAAATAATGTGTCAGCGTCATTTATGGTTTCATCATTAGCTAGTGTCAGAGTTGATTCGTAAACCTGGTCCAGCGGCTGCAGCCGCTTCTTCATTACTGCCATTTCATCGATCTGACGAAGAGCCTCGAGGATTATGAAATTGGCATCCTGCGGAGCGAGGAATGCGTGATTATTAATCTCACTGGTGGGGATAAACTTATAACGTCCCTTGGTCCATTGCAGAGTAATAATGAAGGACTCGATCAGGCGGCGCAGGTTCATCTTTTCAAGTTCTTCCCGGGTGCAGATGTTATTCTTGACCAGGGCTTTTCCCAATGCCTGAGCTGAGCTTAGATCATCACTTTCATGCAGCCGAACCAGACGTTTATCATCAAGGGTGCCGCTCTGTCTGAGGATATTCTTAAGGTCGAGAATATGGCCGGGAAAGTTACAGTCGAAGCTGACCAGACTGCCTTCGTTGAAAGACCATGAACAGCTGCCGTTGCTGCCTTCGACACTCAAAACCCCGCATTTAACCTGCTGGGTGATAAGCTGCATCACATCAGTCAGCTCAAAATTTTCAAGATTGGCATTTAAGCCTTTGGCAACCCGGGTACTGCTCATGCGTTGCTCCCTGATAATGTGTTGTGGCGTTGCCGGTAAACTATCAGCAGAATTAATACGATAAGGTTGGTGGTCCAGATAAGAAAAGGGGCAATGTTGATCAGCCACTCGGTTGAAGGTGGAAACGGAGCCATGATTCCGGTTTGACAGATGAGAAAATTGTAGAGCCAGAGGATTGCCGGCATCATTAGGCCGGCAGCGATATATATGTTTCCGGTTATAAGTGGGTAGAAGCCCGGCAGCAGGACGCCGGCAGCTGTCCGGCAGACGTTTGGCAGTGATATGGCTGGATGGTTTGCACTGTCAGCCATGTTTTTTAATTGTGATCCGGTTTGTGACTGTTGTTTAAGGTAGCATACCGGGCATTGTTTCTCTTTGAGTTTTTGGATGGGGTGAAAAAGACGACCGCATTCGGAGCATATTCTGCGATTAGCCGGAGCCTGCCGTTCTAAATAAAACAGACCGATAATTGTCAGTATGACCAGTGCAAAATAGAGCGTTCGGCCAGTTCCTGGGAAAATAAGCTGACGCAGAAATTCCGGCAGATAGATATCTTTGTTGGGTTGCGCATCAGCGTAACGCCGGTAGAAATTTTCAGGCAGACTCATGAAAATGAGCTTATTTCGATTCTGTAGTTTTGCAGTAAGATTGTCTTCAGTGCTGTCGTCAGCGCTGAGACTCGGATCACGTTTGAATGCCATTTCCAGAGCCTGCGAACTTTTTTTAAGGTCAAAACTCTGTTGAATATAGGCACGACTGAGATTGTAATAGGGAATACCGGAACTTTTTTCAAGGTTGGCAGCTTTGATAAACAGCTCCTCGCTTTTTTTTGCTTTGCCCTGAAGTAGATAAATATTGGCAAGATTGTTGTAAGCTGCACCAATCTCGATTTTATTGGCGATAATCTTTTCTAAAAAAACTTCTGCCTGGGAGAACTCCTGCCGCTGCCGGGCAGACTCCGCCTGAGAGAAAAGTTGGAGGGCCAGCTGGCTCTGATTGGTGGCCGGTTGTCTTAACTCGACGTCATTTCCCGGGCTGTTTATGCCGGAGGTGGACAGGCGTGCGGCTTTAAAAAAAGATGAATCCAGAGCGAGAAGTGAGGCCATGCCCTTTTCATAAGCAAAAGGGACAATCAGCAAAGTTGTGGTTAATATAGTGATAGTAATTATGTCTCGCCGGGTTGCCAGCAAAGCTATGGCCGCAGTCAGGAGCAGCAGGCCGAACAAAGGAGTGGGCACAATAATGATCAGTAATGCTGCAATCAGCGAACTCAGCAGGGTGGCTAAGCCCCCTTTTTGACTTAAATTCAGGTAACCCATTTCGCAGAAGGCACGGTAGTATTTAACGCTTAAAAAAAGGGTAAAGAAAAAGAGGAGGGTGAGCGGGGTGAAGACTGCTGCGAGCCAGAAAAAAGTAGACGCATAAAGACTTTCAAACGGGTTGTTTTTAAATTTTTTAACGGCTTTGAAGAAGCTGGCAAAAGAAGTCAGATATCGGTGCTGCCGGAATGTCAGTTTGCTATATGCGGTTTCAGGGAATGAGTAGTCTGGGGATATTGTAATTGCTGCAGTCGTCAGGATATCTTTGTTGACTGGAGTGAGGTTGTTGTGTTCGGTCAGTTTAAGCAGAGCCAAAGAATAGAGCGTTGCATTCTTGATATCATTTTGTTGTTGGTTTGAAGTGAACTGGTTGATGGCATCCTGGAGAGAGTCGGGAGATGCGGTTGATGCCTGGATTATTCCCTGCCAGAGATTGTTAAGGTTAGGGTTGGCTTGGCATACGGTCGGGTATGCGAACAGCCAGATTAAAAGAAGAATACTTAAAAGTCCGGCTAAATAGAATTTCTCATTTTGCAGACGGTGGACTCTTCTGGTTTTTAATGTCGGCATAATTACAAACTCTAAAGTAGTATTAAGATGTGGAAAGCAATGTGCGGTTATTTTAAGGTGTCTTCCGCGGTCTAAATTGTTTTACAGAAATCTTTAATGGTCAGGGTTATGTCGATGTTGAGCATGTTTTGCTGATCCGGATCAGTTGCCAGCCGTATCGGCAGTGTGATTGTGTAGGGGTTGACAATCCGAGCTTTGCCGACTTGGGAAATTTCCGGGATAAAAGGTTCACCTGCTGCTGCTGCTGGTTGCGGAGATTTTGTCAGGTCCCGGGTTGGAGTTCCGGGGAAGGCAAACGGCGGGTGTTTGTCTGTCATTGTGTCGCCGGTGTCACTTTCAGTTGGTTGGTCAGAACTCAGATCTGTTGCCGGGGGTCCCGGAATGGTACCGACTCTGATCTCATTTGTAGTGATTTCTTCAGAAGCTGTGGAATTGGCAGATTTTCCCGGGACAGTCGGGGCGATTGGCGGGATTTCCGGGGATTGTTCAATTGTCGGTTGCGGCGGGGCTGATGGCCGTATTTCAGGTTTTTTGGCGCCGCCTTGTTCAGTGCGCTTACTTTTATTTTTTAAGTCCTGCAAAACCTGCTTGCAGCATGCAGTCAATGTCTGCAAAACCCCGTTGCCGGTTACGGCTGATGATGAAAAACTTAATCGTTGGGGTTGGTCGAAGAGTCGGTCAAGATCTTCAACCGACATGACATCGTTGAGATCACGTTTATTATATTGTAAAATTAATGGGATCTGGCTGATATCGCGATTGTAATATTTCAGGTTTTCAATAAGATTGTTAAAACTTTCAAGGTTTTCCTGCCCCATGGAGGCCTGAGAGTCGGCGACGAAAATAACCCCGTCGACCCCGGTCAAGACAGCTTTTCTGGTGGAATTATAGTAGACTTGTCCGGGAACCGTGTAGATCTGGAAGCGGGTTTTGAAGCCGCCGACATTTTCAAGTTCAATCGGGAGAAAATCAAAAAACAGAGTCCGGTCAGCATCTGTTGCCAGAGAAACCAGTTCACCTCTCTGACGCGGGTTCAATTTTTGGTGAATATACTGGACGTTAGTAGTTTTGCCGCAAAGCGCCGGCCCATAATAGACAATCTTGGCGCTGATCTCTCTTTTTTTGTAATTGAAAATTGCCATTGTTATCCTATATGTCCGGTCAACCCGGAATTTATTGTTGCTCTGTAAATTTGTTTAGTCGATAGCTCTGATGCCATTCATCTATTTTTTATTAAATGCTGTTTCCCAGGATTTCGATCTCATTTGCGAGTTCCTGGTTCTCCGGATCGAGAGAGTGAGCTTCGCGAAAAGCTTCAAGTGCCTGCGGGATGTGTCCCATCTCTTTCAGAATCAATCCGAGCTGCATTTTAAAAGTCAGAAAATCCTGCATGGTTAAGCCTTTTTCAAGCAATCCCTGCTGCACCTGTGACAACGCGGTTGAGAGTGATCCCTGGCTCATGAAAATACGGCTTCTAAGCAATAAGGTCGGCAGCCGGAAGTTGTTTGATTTAAGAGACTCTTCGCTCTCCTGCAGGGCCTGTTCGGGCATCTTCAGCTCATTATAGGCCATTGCCAGGTTGTAATGAAATTTGTCGGTGTCCGAATCGTTTGTATCGTCCTGATAGGTGGACTTTAAGGTTTGAAAAATCTCCTCAACTCCGTGCGGCTCTCCCTTTTCCGTAGCATTTGGCTCGCCGGAATCAATAGTTGAATCATCGCCAATGTCATCTATTTCAATGCCAAGTTCGGCGCCCAGGTCAAAAAAACTGTCATCTGCAGTGCGGTTCTCTGGAGTCGGTTCAGATTCAGTTGTGCCGTCCGGTTTAGTTATAATTATATCGGAATAGATACTTTTGGCATTTTCCTGATGTTCCGGAAAAATTTCCTTGATAATCAGCTTGTAAGGCTCTTTGTCCGGAGCGATTTCTAAAATAGTTTCCAGAACTTTCAGAGCTTTATTATTCAAGTCATTTGTATGATAATAATCAAAGGCTTTGTGCAGGTAAGTGGTGGCGTCGGCGTAAAACTTTTTCTGCTGATAGATCCGGCCCAATTCAAGGTTGGCTTCAAGGTGACTCGGATCTTCATTGAGAATCTTTTTATACGTGGCGATTGCTAGTGGCGTGAAATCATTTTCAATATATAGGCGTGCACTTTTGCAGTACTCTTCTAAGGCATTTTCACGTTCGCCACGGGTTAAATAGCTGTCGGCGAGTTTGAGGCGCAGCCGGAAATTATTCGGGTTTTGTTTGAGTTGCGCCTCAATGGCCTCGATAACCTCATCTGAGATATCGACAACCGAATCTTTTTGGCGTGTGAATGCGCTCTTTAACCTTGAGAAGAAACCGAGTTTTTTAGCCAATTTAGAACGACACTTTTAATCTATCAGCATTGAAGGAAATTTATGGTTCCAAGTATCTTTTAGAACCCCATTTTGTTGCTATAAAAATCTAATTAATTGAAGGACTTAATATAATTTTTGACTTTTGTCAATTGTTTTGCTAAGGCTGATGGCAAAATTCATTTGATCTGTAGGCAGGGCCATTTTTTTACTTTTACTCTCTGATAATTTATGCCGTTAACCCCACCCGCAATTCAGAAAGGCGACTGTCTGGGGATTTTTGCCCCTGCAAGTCCGGTGCGTCAGGAATTTGTAGAAAAAGGCCACAACTATCTTTTGCAGTCAGGCTATAGCTATCGTGATGGTACAGCACTTTCAGCGCGTGCTTACCATGTTGCCGGCGACTCTAACTCGCGGCTGGTTGATTTTGAAGATCTGCTCGTTGACTCTGAGGTCAAGGGGCTGATTGCAGCCCGGGGCGGCTATGGTTCTATGACTCTGCTACCGCGTCTTAATTATGAACTGATTCGTCGGCACCCTAAAATAATTTTGGGATTTAGTGATGTTACGGCCCTGCAGCTGGCTTTGTGGCATAGAATTGAATTAATAACTTTTTCCGGACCCATGCTTGCAGTTGAGATGGCCCGGCCGGATGCGGTGAACAGCTCGCTGCTCTGGGCGCTTATGTCCGGAGTTGAAGAAGAGTTGCTCAATGTTCTGCTGTCAGCCAGTTTAGAATCGCAGGAAATTGAATTTCTCCGGCCCGGCACTTTTTCCGGCCGTTTGTTAGGCGGCACTCTGACAATTATAGCAGCACTTGCCGGCAGTGCTTATATGCCGGATTTCAGTGGTAAGATTATCTTTTTAGAGGATCGCGGGGAACCTCTTTACCGGATTGACCGGGCCCTGACCCAGCTTCGTTTGAGCGGAGTTTTTAATAATCCTGCCGCGGTCGTATGTGGTGATTTTACATTACCGGTCGAGAGCCGTGAAGCTTTCCAGCTCAAAACTTTTCTGCGTGAATTTTTTGTCGATGATGATTTTCCGGTGTTGATGAATTTCCCCTACGGACATATCTCCCAAAGCTTTATTTTTCCGCAAGGGGGCAGAATGCAATTTGAGTGCCGGGAACGAAAAATTTCTTTACTGGAGAGCCCGGTTACGTCACAGTAATTTTCACAAATTAAGAATGATTTTTTATGGTGATTATAATATATGGCAGTTGATTTTGATATAGCTTGTCGGGAGGGTGACTTAGGTGCACTGCTGACCGCCTCCTTTCTCCAGCAGGAGGGATGTCGGGTTCTGTTGCTGCCGCCTCTGCCCGGGCGTTTGCCGGACCCCAATTTTCTGTTGCCGGTGGTTCGGGGCTATCCGGCCCGGCTACTGGCAGATTTTATTGATCTGGAGTTGCCGGCAGAGCCTTTTTTTTCCTGGCAAAGCGGCTCAGAAGTGCAGTCATGGTCAAGTTCGGTTCCGGCAACCGGGGTGGCGGCAGTCTCTGAAATTGAGACTACTACACTTAATCCGGAATTGTGGCGGCAGCTTGATGAGTTGTGGCGATTGATTGACGGCTGCATGGAGCAGAACTTAAATATGCCGGCGACTTCAATTACCGGTTTCTGGCAGATGTTTTTGTTGCTGGTGCGAAGCGAATTATTGCGTGAGAGCCGGCGCCATACTTTGGACAGCTGGCTTAATGAAGCCGGTATAGCTTTTGCTGAACAGTGTCGATGGCAATCACTGGTGCCGTTGATTTCACTGTATCGTTTTCGCAAATTGCCTCTTTTAGCTTTTGCTTATGGTGTGCAGACCCTGTTGCACCCTTCGGCTTTAGTGGATGTTGCAACTCTCAAACGTGAATTATTTGCGGGCTTGGTTGCAAAAGGGGCAGAATTGACGACCGAAATATGGGGGCCGGTTTTTGACGGCAAATGGTACATCGGAGCCGGCAAGGATAATATGGTTTCCTGTCGTTCAACGGTCTACCTTGCGGATGCGAATCCTGACAGTTTGCGGCGGGAGATCCCGACCGGCAATCAGCGGCGTGATTTTAAACGGCAACTCCGTCTGGAAGACCCGGGGTTTTTACACCGGCAGGTTGAGTGTAAGAGTCGTACAAACCTTTCGGAGAAGCATTTACTTTATCATTTAGACTGCAGTGGGACTGAAAACCTGACCGATTCTCAGTTTCATGCTCCACTTTCAAGTTCTGCTGTCGAAAATGGTTTGAATCAAAGGCGGCTGCGGCACAGTTGGCAGGTAGCTGCCGGTGAAACCGTCATTAAACCGGGTGACTACTGGGGTTGGCAGCCGCGGTTGCCAGCAATGATGGGAGGTGGTTTTCTCCCGCTGACCGGAAGTTTTTGTCGTTTTTATCGAGTTGGCTGGCATAATCTGCCAGGTTTCGGTCTTGGCGGTCTTGTCTGCAGTGCCCGCCAGGCGGCGTCTTTGATACTTGCCAACGAAATTGTTTAGACTGAGATTATTTCAAAGGAGAAAATTTTGCTGAATTCACTGGATGTCATA
>JAOZKP010000019.1:13665-16958 GCA_029935295.1 bacterium
TTAGACTGAGATTATTTCAAAGGAGAAAATTTTGCTGAATTCACTGGATGTCATAATTATAATGATTGTCATTATCGGAGCTTATTGGGGTTCTACCCGCGGTTTGTTGGCGGAAGTAATCGCTTTAGTGGGAGTTTTTGTCGGAATTCTATCCGCATCCCGCTTCTACTTGAAGGCGGTTGATGCCATGCTGCCGGTTTTGAGAGATCAGGAAATTACGACATTTATCGCCTTTCTGGTTATTTATGTGCTTTCCGTGTTGAGTTTTTTTCTGATCCACTTATTGATCAAATCAAATATGGCCGGCGGCGCGATAACCCCCGCGAGCCGACTGTTTGCAGCTCTGCTGGGCGGGCTTAAGAGTGCCGTATTCATAGCGATGGTTCTGCTGTTGGTTATCTTTTTATGGGGGCCGGACAACGCTTTTACTTCCGGCTCAAAAATGCTTCCGAAAATTATGCCTCACTGTCAACCGGTATTGACTCTGTTGCCTGAAACCATGCAGGAGCCTCTGGGAGAATATCTTGATGGTTTAATACCAGCTCAAGAGAGTTCAGAGGAAAATAAGGGAGAGTGAGCTAGTGAAAATTTGCAGGCAGTCTAAGGTAAAGTTGTGTTTCTTAATAGTGATGATCTTTCTGTTTACAATTGTTGTTGTAAATTCGAATGTTTATGCCAATACTGTAACTAAAACAATATCCGGCCAGGCCGTACTTACTGATGGCGTCGAAAAAGCCCGCAAAGAATCAATTAATGATGCCTTGGGTGAGGCTTTGAATAACTATATTTATGGCGATATGGCGGTAAACCATAAATTTGAGCAGCAGATAGATGAAATAATTCTAAAAAACCGAAACCGTTATATTAAAAAATTTGCCATTCAGAATGAACATACCCTGGGGGAGTTGTATCAGATTGAGTTACGGGTAGAGCTTAAAAGTCAGCTTATTGAGCGGGACCTGAAGAAAATTGAGAAATCGGAAAAGCTTAAAGTTGAAAATCTTTTACTGGTATTTATGCCTTCAAAAACCGGTTTTCCCGGTTCCGGTCTCGAGAGCAACAGTCATGAAACTTCGGCTCTGAATCCGCCCGCTTTGGAACGTGAACTGCAGCAGGAGCTTGCGGTTTACGGTTTTACACTATCAGGTGCAGATGCGCTCACTCCGGAACTCAAATCGATGATGAGTGAGCTTTTAGCTTCTGACGAGAGCTCTGCCCGTCAGGAGCTCAGTTCGGCATGGTTCAAAGGGATGTTGGTTGGTGATCTTATTATCGTTGTAAGGGCCAGTGAGATTCGGGAGGAGAGGATAGTATCTTTACGAAAATCTTTCTGGCAAAGTCAGGCGGAGATTATTTTTATCGACATGAAAAATAGTGCAATTACACATTTGCCTGTAGTTGAGACGAAAATTGTCGGTGATGATTACGTTGTCGGAATGCAGCGTTTAACCCGGGAGTTGAGTGATAAAGTATGTTCCTACACAATTGATCGATTACTGCGTGACTATGTTGTTCCGGGCGGAAGCGAGGAACGGATTGAGCTCGAATGCCTGGGGTTTCGCCAGCCGGCAGATTTTATCATCTTCAAAGAACGTCTCAAATCGTTACGAACTGTTAAAGAGGTTAATTTGCAAGAGTTTGCTGCGGGCTCCTTAACCCTCGAGATGACAACTCTGACCCCGGCAGAGCTGCTGGGTGAATGGTTGAACAGCGCTGCCGCTAAAGATCTAAATTTTCGATTGCATGCAACCCTGCTGCCGGCGTTGGCAACGATTCCTGCAGATCAATCCGCAATTAACAACCCTGCGGTAGTTTCTTCCCGTCGTTATCTGGTTCAGGTCGTCTATGGTGCGCCGGACAGTCTTTGAGTCACTTGCGCTCCTTTTGTCTGCAACCGGATCTGAGGAGATCTGGGTTGCCTGTTCCGGCGGTCTCGATTCTATGGCTCTGCTGGCACTGGTAAAGGAATTTGCACTGGATAATTCCCTCCCTGTCGGAGTAGTTCATTTAAATCACAATCTGCGGCCGGAATCAGTTGATGATGAGAAATTTGTCGCTGATTATGCGCTTAAATCAGGTTTCCCGCTGCTGTTAGACCAGGTGCGAAATCTTCGGGAGGAGGTCGCAAACAGTTCGCAATCCCTGGAAACCGCTGCCCGTAATCATCGTTATGCCTTTTTTCAGCGGCTGCTTGACCGCCGCAAACAAGCCCTGCTAGTGACTGCTCATAATGCCACCGATCAGGTGGAGACGATTATGATGAATCTGATGCGGGGCACAGGTTTACGCGGGGTCAAGGGGATACCCCGTCGCCGGGGGCGGATTGGCCGGCCTTTACTGTTGCTGCCCCGGGCCCGACTTGAGTGTTATGTTGCCGAGAATAATATCCCTTTTCGTGAAGATTCCAGCAACAGTTCTTTAGAATTTACCCGTAACCGGGTGCGGCATGAACTGCTACCGGTTATCCGCAAGCTTGGTGGCGCCGGGGTTGAAGAGCGAATTGCCGGTGCCGGATTGCGGCTGGCCGATGACCTTAATATCGTCAATCGTAAAGTTGATGAGTTATGGCATTGGGTAGAGTTTGTCGAACAGGGAATTATTGTTCCCCGGGAATTGCTGCAGAAGAGCGAAATTGAAATTCTGCCGCACCTGCTCGGGCGAATGATTCGGCACAGCGGTGGGTTGAAACAGGTTTCAGCCCGGGTTTTAGATGACCTTGTAGCACTGGTTGGAACAGTTGGCAGTCATCGTCAGAGTCACTATGATTTAGGTTCAGGCTTAATATTTAAGGTTTTACCGGAAATGGTATTTGTCGGCAAAGAGAGTGATCACGGTGCGTTTGCCGCTGTTCTGCCGGAATACCGGATGATTCTGCCGGAATATGGTACTTACTTGCTGCCGCATGCTCTTGGTAAAATCAAAGTAAATTCGCCGGTTTCGTTAAATGCAAATAATGACTTAGAAAATAAACTGTTTATCAGTGCTGGAGAATCAGGGCTTACCGAAATGGTTGCTGCTGACATGCTTGAATTTCCACTGCTTCTGCGCAATCGGAGGCCGGGAGACAGTTTTCAGCCGCTGGGTATGAACGGGCGTAGTTGTAGATTGAAGAAGTTTTTCCAGAGCCATAACTTTTCTCATCGCGAGCGTTCGACAAAACCGCTGCTCTGTAATTGCGGCGGTGAAATCATCTGGGTTGTCGGAGAACGGCTTGATCATCGTTTTAGAGTTACTTCAGCAACCCATAAAATTATAAAATTAAACTATTTGCCAAATGAGTCACCAAATGAGTC
>JAOZKP010000019.1:17058-18398 GCA_029935295.1 bacterium
ATACTTTTTATAGATCCGATCGGCGGCCTCAGCGGCGATATGTTCCTTGGGGCTTTTTTCGACTTGGGATTGCCCCCGGAACTTTTGCGGCATGGGCTTGAAAAAGTGGGCCTGCAACGCTTTTTTGAACTTCAGGTTACAAGTGTCAGCCGGCATCAGATTGCGGCCCGGAAAATAGATTTTCCGGCTCTTCCGGAAGCGTCATCCCATCCCGCACCCCGGACTTTGGATTCAGTTGAAACTTATCTTGCCGCCGCCGGACTACCGGCCGCGATTCTTTCTTTCAGTCTGCAGGTTTTTAGTCATCTGGCCCGGGCTGAGGCCCGTGTTCATGGCGTCAGTGTTGAAAAAGTCCATTTTCACGAGGTTGGTGATTATGATACGCTTGCTGATATTGTCGGGGTGGCAATCGCTCTGGATTGGTTGAAACCTGAATATTTAAGTCTTAAAGCAATTCCTTTGGGATCGGGTTCGGTCAATTGTGCGCATGGCTGTCTACCGGTTCCGGTTCCGGCGGTAATGGCCCTGCTTGAAGGTCTGCCGGTATTTACGAGCGGGATTAAAGCTGAGCTGGTGACTCCGACCGGAGCCGCAATTATAAAAACTCTGGTTGAGGTTCTGCCGCCGTTTGCAGATATGAGCTGCAAACTTGGTCGCAGCGGTTATGGCGCCGGCAGCCGGGAGCACTCAGAAAAACCCAACCTGCTGCGTCTGACTTCTGGGGTTGCAGCTGCTTCCCCGGCCGCGGTCGAAAATCACTCCTTTAATCTGGAAACTTTAATTACACTGGAAGCGGTAATTGATGATATGACCCCGGAAAAGGTTGCATATCTGAAAGACAGTTTACTGACAGCCGGCGCTTTGGAGGTTGTCAGCTGGCCGCTTTTTATGAAAAAAGGGCGCCTGGGGAACAATCTGCTGGTGTTGCTTAAACCGGAACTGGAAGAGAGGATTATTGGACGGATCTTCACAGAGAGTTCGACTCTGGGAATTCGGCGTTTTGTCGGTGAACGTTATTTTCTTGAGCGTAAGATCACCGTTCAACAGACCTCGTTTGGCGAAATTCGCTGTAAAACGGCCTATGACAAATCCGGCCGGATTATGAATCTAAAATTGGAACATGACGACCTGATTCGTCTGGCCGAGAATCACTCCCTTCCCATAACCCGTCTCGAACAGCTTATTCTCTCTGAACTGACTACTTTGTAGCAAATTTCGATACCGCAATCTTCATTCATGAATGTTGGGTATTTTGGTAATCTCACCTTTATGATTTCGTAATGTATATTCCTTCTCATTTTTATCAACAATATAATAGTCCGGCATTAATGGAATTTTAC
>JAOZKP010000179.1 GCA_029935295.1 bacterium
GGGAATGGTAGATCCGGTTGTGCAAAGATTTGAAGTCTGGCTGGTTCAGCTTGATCCGACAAAAGGATCAGAGATTAAAAAATAAGGCCTTGCATAATCATCTTTTCCAATGAAATGGCCTCACTTAAAACAGCTATTATTGCACCTTTGATGACAAAAGGTTTTTTGTATCCGACGCGAATTTCCTGTACTTTTCAAAAGAAAAAGGGTTTGATTTTGTTAGACCGGATCCGGACTGTTGATAAATTACGGTTGATCCGGAGAATTGGTGTGATTTCCCGAAATACTCAATTGAAAATAGTCAACTGTCTGCAAGAGTTATTTGCCCTCTGATCGGTCAGCCAGTTGTGGTTACCCCTTCAGGATTGTGGAAAGGGCGGGTTGGCAGCCGTGGAAAAAATGGTCGCAGTCCGGGATGACGGCAAAGTTGGCGGCGGGGTTCCAGCTGGCAATTAACTCCTTTATCGGTGCGGGCGGGGCGATTTGATCGAGTTCGCCGGTGATGACCTGTTTTAAGTGTGGCAGTTTAAGGGTTTTGGCAAAAGGGAGCATGGCTGCCGGCGGTGAGATGAAAATCAGTGGTTCATTATTAAGTTTTCCGGCTGCGGCGGCATTGACGATGACCCAGGCCCCGAAGGAGTAGCCGGCGAGGGTGATATCTTTGATCCCGGCGGCGCTAAGGTGCTCCCGGGCCGCCAGCAGGTCGTCAATTTCACCTTCTCCATCGGCAAATTCTCCCTGACTGTTGCCGGTTCCCCGAAAATTGAAACGTAAAGTTGTGCAGCCGGCCGCAGCAAAGGTCCGGGCAATTGTTTTTACCACCGGGTTGTTCATGTCGCCGCCGTAAAGGGGATGTGGGTGAGCGATGATTATTCCCCGGTTTTTGATACCGCGGTTCAATACCCCTTCAAGTATAAATGGTCCTGCAATCTTAATCGTTTCTTCGTTAGTCATAAAAATTTTGCCGTTGGTTTTTATTTGTTAGGTGGATAAAAGCTTTTGTTTTTATATTCTTTTATGTTATTTTTATCGAGTTGTAAAGGGTGTACTTTAATATTTAGCTGTCAGGACCTGATTTTACGATTATGTCAATTGTTAACCGTTATCTGCTGCGGGAGATTCTGCTTCCTTTTGTTTATGCTTTGGTAGTGGTGGTGTGTATTCTGCTGCTGGGTCAGCTTTTTAAAATCGTCAATATGGTAGTTTCGGACGGGGTCAAGGTCTGGGATGTTGCGCGTATGGTTCTGTCCATGATTCCACAGATGTTGACCATGGCCCTGCCGATTTCATTCTTTTTTGCAGTGCTTGCAGGTGTTGGTCGCCTGGTTGGAGATGGAGAAGTTATTGCCTTGAAGGCGGCCGGAATCTCTCCGTATCAGATGTCGATCCCAATTTTGCAGCTTGCGGTTGCCTGTACTTTGCTGACTTTGTTGATGAGTGCCTGGCTGGCTCCCTGGGGGATCAGGCAGCTGCGGCGGGCGACTTTTGATATCCTGAAAGAAAAAGTGACTCTGGCACTGCGTCCGCAGATGCTTAACCAGACGTTCCCGGGAATGGCCATCTATCTCGATAAAATTGACCGGAAAACCGGCCGGGTAGTCTCGGTGTTTATTGAAGACCGTCGGCATGGTGACCATCAGCAGACAATTACAGCTTTGCGGGGGAGGATTGTCAGTGATATGCAGACCTCGACCCTCTCTCTGAAACTTATGGATGGAACGATTCATGAGTATGATCAGAAAAAGGAGAGTTACCGGGTGACCGATTTCTCGCAATATCATATTAATTTTGAGATTTCAGCACTTATGGGTGAAAAGCTGCATGTCGGATTTAAGAGTAAAGCAAGATCAAATTCAGAACTCAGGCAAAAGATCGCTCTGAAAAAGAGCCGTGGGGAAGACCCGTCCAGATCAATAAAAACTCTGTATGAGCGTTTCACTAAACCCTTAGCCTGTATTGCGTTTGCGTTGTTGGGGTTGGCATTGGTTCTGGTGCCGGTTCGCAGCGGTGCCCGTTCCCAGGGGTTTGTGTTCGGGTTGGGGTTACTTTTAAGTTATCATCTGCTAGGTATGGTGTCTGAATATCTAGTTGAGCTCAATTTTTCAATGGCCATCTTTTTCATGGCTCTGCCGCCGCTTATTTTTATTCTTCTGGGGACCTGGCTGTTGACAATAAAACAGAGAGAGACCGAGCTCTCTTTTGCCTTTTGGCAAAGAATTACCGCCCTCGTGAAAAAGCGTTAGCTTTACCTCTATGTTCCGGGGTGATTTCTATCTCACTGTTCTTTTCTGTTTCGCTACTGTTTTTTCCAGCGTCGATGGATCCAGCTCCACTGTTCAGGGTATTTTCTGACAAAATGTTCAATTACAGTGGAACAATCTTGCAGGGTGTCAATAATATCTTGATGGTCATCGCCAGAATGATGGAGTTTAATCTCTTCAAGACATTCAATGTGGTATGTATAGTCTTTATGTTGGTGAATGAAGATCGGTATTATCGGGGAGCCGTATTTTTTTGCGAGGCGGTAAGGGGCGGTGGCCGTGTGGGCCGGGTAACCAAAGAAATTGACAAATTCGCCTTGAACCTTGGTGCTTTGGTCGATGAGCATGCCGACGCCCTGGCCCTGTTTTAGTGCTTTTATGATTTCCCGGGTATCGTAGCCGCGTTTAATGTTTTTCAAACCGCACTGTCTGCGGAACTTCATGACCAGCTTTTCCAGGTGCAAATTACGGATGCGGGCCCCGACTGCAATAGAAGGAAAACCTTGTTTTGCCACCCAGACTCCAAGTAGTTCCCAGTTACCTAAGTGGGCGGAAAGCATAATTACGCCCCGGTTTTTGGCATAAGCCTTTTCAAGGTGTTCAATCCCATCAACTTTGATGATATTGTTGATTTCATCAAAAGTCATAATCGGCAATCTGACATAGTCAGCTGCGGCCGTAAAAGAGTGCATGGACACTTCTTTTGTAAGCTTTTTGATCTCCTTAGAAGATTTTTCCTTGCCGAAAGCCTTGGTTAGATGTTGTTCAATCCGCCTCTTTGACTTAAGTGCCAGCCTGAAACTCAACTGTCCGATTCCTTGAGTAATTTTAATAGCTGTACGGCGGGGCCAAAATTGAATAAATTTAATCAGCAGCAGGATGAAAATGTAGATAATGTAATCGCGAAGCTGTTTGATAACGGAGATTTTTTTCATATTTTATTAATAATTCTTACGGAATATTTTCTGTCTTTTGTGCTTCTAAAAGGCTTAAAACTCTACCTTAAAAGATGGTAATGCCGATCGCAGCAAGGCAGAGTAACGGATATTTTAATGATACCATCTCTCTTTACTCGACAATTAATACTTTTGTAAAGTCCTAGCCGCAGAAATAATGTTATCAGCGCCCTGATAAAACTTCAAGTCTACTTAAGAATATCTCTAACAACTTAATGATGAAGAATTTATGAAGAAGAACGGATTTGACTCAAGATAGGGTCAGGCTTGACAAACGGGTATTTATGCTTTAGTGTGTGCGTGGTTGATTAGAAATGCTGAAACGGGGTAGATGAATAGTTACAAATAACTTTATTTATGTTGATAAATGTTGTATATTCACCGGTTCCGCTTATTAGAATGGTTTTTCTTGTAACGCTAAATTGCAAATGATTTGACGGAAAAAAGTTATGGAATATTTTGATATTTTGAATGTTATTGGTAATACTCCGGTTTTGCGGCTGGCAAAGATTTCGGAAATTCCGATATTTGCCAAGGCTGAATACCTGAATCCCGGTGGCAGTGTTAAGGATCGGGTTGCGAAATATATGATTTCGCAGGCTGAAAAACGTGGTTTTCTCAAACAGGGATCGACAATTATCGAAGCAACTTCGGGAAATACCGGAATTGCCGTCGCTTTTGTTGGCGTCCATCGTGGTTATCGGGTGATCATTGTAATGCCTGAGGATATGAGTGAAGAGCGCAAAAAAATTATTAAGGCACTGGGGGCCGAATTAGTTTTGACGCCATCTCAAGAGAGTTTGACCGGTTCCGTGGCAAAGGTTAAAGAGATTGCTGCCAGTATTGAAAACTCGCATATTCTGGGCCAGTTTGAGAACCCTGATAATCCCGAAATTCATTATCGGACGACCGGGTCGGAACTTTGGAAACAGCTTGAAGGCAATGTCGATGTTTTTGTCGCCGGAGTCGGCAGTGGTGGCTCCCTGGGTGGGGTCGGCCGTTTTCTAAAAGAGCAGAATCCTGATGTGAAGATAGTTGCGGTTGAGCCGGAAAATTCTGCGGCACTGCTCGGGCAGGAGCCGGGATTGCATCAGATCCAGGGGATTGGCGACGGATTTGTGCCGCCGGTGCTGGATGTATCTCTGATTGACGAGGTTGTGACAGTAAGCGATGATAATGCGATCAGTACGGCCCGAGCTCTGGCACGACTTGAAGGATTGTTGATAGGTACCTCGTCCGGCGCCAATGTTTGGGCGGCGATGAGAATGGCAGAACGCTTCGGGCCGGATAAACGGGTTGCGACAATCCTGCCGGATCGGATTGAGAGATATTTCAGTACGAGTTTAATTTGATGGCTAAGTAAAAAGTCCGATCTACTGTGTTATTGTAGGTCGAAATTTTTACTTTGCCATCCCGGGAATTTTTACGAGCTCATCTAATTGCGGGCATGACCCGTGTTGAATGAATTTTTTGATTTCGGTTTGCCCGAATCAGGACTATATTTGCTATGACTATGGAACTTTATAACTGTTCAATAGAGAGTCTCAGCCAGCGTTTGGCTGCTGGAGAGATATCATCGGTTGAATTGACACGATCTGTACTGCAACGGATTGCAGAGGTTGACGGTGCGATCGGCTCTTATCTTACGGTTGATGAAACTGGCGCTCTGGCGCAGGCTGAAGCCGCTGATGAAAGACTTAGCGGCCGCGATAATACGACTCCGCTGACCGGAATTCCTTTAGGTCTGAAAGACCTCATTTCAACCATCGGTCTGCCGACAACCTGCGCTTCAAAGATTCTGGCCGGTTATCAGCCTGAATATGATGCAACAGTGGTGCGTCATCTTAAGGAAGCGGGAGCGGTGATTACCGGAAAACTCAATATGGATGAGTTTGCGATGGGTTCATCGACTGAAAATTCGGCTCTTAAGAAAACCTGTAATCCCTGGGATACGAGCCGGGTGCCGGGTGGGTCCAGCGGCGGGTCGACGGCGGCGGTGGCCGCCGCGACTGCAATTGCGACGTTGGGTTCAGATACCGGCGGTTCTATTCGTCAGCCCGCATCTTTCTGCGGCGTGGTTGGTATGAAACCGACTTACGGCAGGGTTTCGCGTTACGGATTGATCGCTTTTGCTTCTTCACTCGATCAGATTGGGCCCGTAACTTTGACTGTTGCTGATGCTGCTCTTCTGCTGGGAGTAATTGCCGGGCATGATGAGCGTGATTCAACTTCGGTTGATCGGCCGGTTGATGACTATTACAGCAGTTTGCAGAAAGATATTAAAGGTCTTAAGATCGGGTTACCGCAGGAGTATTTCAGTGCGGGGCTCGATCCGGAAGTTGAGAGTGCGGTTCGCGCCGCGTGCGGCCAGCTGACGGCGACCGGGGCTCTTCTGAATGAAGATATCTCCCTGCCGCATACCGATTATGCCGTAGCCGCATATTATCTTCTGGCGACTGCTGAAGCCAGTTCCAATCTCGCCCGGTATGATGGCGTGAAATATGGTTTTCGTTCTGAAAGTCCGGAAGGTCTGCTTGATATGTACCGTACGACCCGGGCCCAAGGGTTTGGTGATGAAGTTAAGCGGCGGATTATGTTGGGAACCTATGCTTTATCTTCAGGTTATTATGATGCTTATTATCGTAAGTCGCAGCAGGTTAGAACCCTGATTACCCGTGATTTTGATAAAGTTTTTGGCGATTGTGATGTGATTGTGGCACCGGTTTGCCCGACCCCGGCATTTGCTTTTGGGGAGAAGATCGATGATCCTTTAGCGATGTACCTTTCTGATATCCTGACAATTCCGGTGAATCTGGCAGGCCTGCCGGCGATCTCCGTGCCCTGCGGTTTTACTGAATCTGGTCTGCCGATCGGCTTGCAGATTATAGCCAAACCTTTCGCCGAAGCGACT
>JAOZKP010000020.1 GCA_029935295.1 bacterium
TTCATCCCGGGCAGTAACATTAAATGAGTAATTTCCTGATGAAAAACTGTTCCCGTCTGCATCTTTACCATTCCAGTTATAACTCTGCAGCCCGAGATCAAAAGCACCAAGTTCAAGAGTTTCCACCCGCCCGCCGGCACTATTGTAAATATCAACCATCACGTTATGGGCACCATCAGCCAATTCAAAATCCAGCGGAATCGGTTGTCCGTCTCCACTTACGGTTATTGAACCGGAACCGGCACCATCATATTCAACTTTTTTACCGATCATATCAAGAGCACTCAAACGATTCAGAGTTGCTGAATAATCCTGAAGCAGTGATAAATTGTCATTCATTTTTGTCTGCTGTTCGAGCGAGCTGAATTGCGCCAATTGCGCCGTGAAATCAGTTCCGTCCATAGGCTCAAGCGGGTCCTGGTTTTTGAGCTGCTCAACTAAAAGCAACAAAAATTCATCTTTACCAATATCATCTTTATTCTTTGTTTCCGGGGGAGCAAAAGGTTCAACATAACTGGCACTTTCGACAACCCCAACGGTTGGATTAAACATTGTCATAACAATTACCTCTATCGTAAAAAATCTCTTTAATTAACTTAAGCTGTAATATGGAGTGATCCCGGATCAATCACGCTATCTGCGTACGGGGCAATCTCTGGAGGGATATCGGCTTCATCCGGAATTGACCCATTACCACCGTCTTCACTCCAGCCATGCTGTGATTGTGAATTACCATTTGCCAAGCTACCCTGATTAAACTGGCGCCAGGCACTATTTCCGTTCTGCTGCTGATTATCTGTCATCAATGACGGACCATCCCCAGATTTTGCCGGAGTCACCTTGATTGAGATATCTTTAGCATCTATCCCCCGCAGTCCCAGACTGTCACGCAGGGTATCAAGTTTACGCATCATCGCATCCTTAACTTCGGGATGATCAACCATAAAGGTCGCAGTTAAGTGCTGTTTATGCATGACCAGTTTCACGTCAACCCGACCCAGATGCTCAGGCCAGAGCTTAATTGTAACTGTCTGCCGCCCGTTAACCTGGCGCGTTAAACCGGCTTGAATCTGGTCCAACAGATGATCATCACTAATCGGCAACGGCTTAGAAAACATCGAACCAACACTTTTCTTCACTGCAGAAGCATTACTCAAATCAGAATTAACATCTGCCAACAGCTCAGATTTAGAGAAGTTTGTCTCCTGCAAAGGCTTATCCTTAGTTCCGCTCTGTAACACTGATTCAGAAGTAATTTTTTCAGAAACAGACTGTTTAAGCTCATCCATGAATACTGCCTTACCCCGATTATTTTCTCCATCAGTGAATGCCGTTGAATCTTTTTGCCCCTGATCATTTTGCATCAATGAAGGCTGATTCTCCCGAGCTCGACCCTGAAGATGAACAGTCCCCGTCTCATTGCCTGAGAGGGACTGGCTATCGGCCAGACGATTAGAAAAATTGGCCTTTCGCTGAAGTTTTTCGTCCGAAACAATAATCTCATTCTCGACACTGACTTCCACTTCACCGGGAAGCTCATCCAGCGAAATTCCACCCTGAGCCGACAAACGGTCAACCATCCGCGCCTGATGCGAACTATCGGTTTCACTTTGTGCAATAACCGGATCAACCGCAACCGCCGCTTCCGAAATATCTGAAACTGTATTTTGTGCGAAGGTAAAGACCTTTGCATTTTCAACTAACTCTATTTTCTTTTTTTCTGACTCAGCTGCAGCAGGTTCCACTTGTGAACCTGATACCGGCAACTTTTCGGCTGCTGTTTCAGCGATGGAATCGGCTGCTGATTTAGCAGCAATATCTGCCGAAAAAAGTTTCGTTCCAAATTCTTCTTCAGGCGACCCTCCTTGCAACCGCAGCTCTCCGCTATCCTCGCCTAGTTCATTATCAACGAATAAGTTCGACAACAGCAATTCCTCATCATTGCCATTGCCACCACTATCCTGAGTAAGCAAATTTGCCTGTGCCGTTAATGTTTCACTCAACATGCTCTCTTCGCTCTCAAGAACAGACAGCTCCGATGTCTCTATTTGAGCTGTCGGAAGAACTCCCTCTTCAGGCATTTCTGCTAATAACGCTGAGATCCCTAAATTATCGGCAGACTCAGCCGATAGCTTGATTTTTGCTGAATCTTCATCAGCAACATCTTCTACCGGAACAGCTGCAAAAACATTTGTTCCGGTCTCCTGCGCATCGTCATCCCTGTCTTCAGCAGCTTTATCAGATGATTCATTTTTTATCGGCCGATCTCCTGCTCCACAATCCGCTTTTTGATTTTCACCCACTTCACGCTCAACCGGCGGCTTCCTCGGCTCTTTCTGATCAACAGTAGCATCGTCTTTCACATCAACTGACCGGCTCTCTTCCCGAGCCAGAATTCCGGAGAACTCTTTTTCAGAAGATTTCTGTGGAAGTGCCTGAATGTCACTCGACATATCTTTCATGGCTACTGGTGCAGACAGCAGAGCTAGATTAAAGTTTTCCACAAACACACCTCTTATGTTGCAAAATAGATAATAACAATTTCTGACGACTCTTAACTATTATTGGGCTGGTTTCAAGGCCGTAATCGCCCGGGATATTGCAACCGCACGTTTTTCTTCAACCGCACTTAACAATTTTGCCGACTTTTTAGTTGGCATACGTAAAATCACCTCAACCGCATATCTAAGGTCCAACTCCTCTAACAAAGGTGCGGCAGCGGCCGGTTTCATGGCGGTGTAAACCTCAACCAAGCGGCTCAGGTCTTCATCTTTCAAGGCTTTAAGATCTGCCAACACTTTGGCAAAAGACTCACGGGTATTGCGAATTTCACTCTCCTGTTTTTTGAGCTCCTGCTGCAAAAATTCAATCCGCTTCTCTTTTTCATCTAAAACAGCTTCACGGTTCTCCAATTTTTTTTCGCGCTCTTTCAGAAGAGTTGCCATATCAATCAGGTTTTCATGTTCATTGAAACTCTCTGCCATAAGCGGCACCGACAACAACAATATTAATATTATAATCAGCAGATGAAAAAACATTTTCATCCTAACGAATGATTTGCAGGTCAATATCACAGATTTTCCTTCCTCCAATTTCATCACAACTCACCTGAATTTCAACAGTCAGTTCACTGGCGTTTGCCCGGAAAGAATCTCCCGCACAAGCTCCGCACAGAAGTTAACAGCAACTATAATACCAAGCATTAGAAAAGTTATTAAGAGTTGTAACCAGAAGAGAAAGTGCAAAGGTAAAGCATTGAAATTAAATATATTTTCAAAAAAAGTGCGCCCAGCTTGAGCTCGTACAAAATCTATCTCTCAGGCAAAAAACTTAAAAAAGCAGGTAATTTCAGGCAGACATATCGGAGGTGTGTTAATCTCAAGGGAAAAGATTGCCGGGTTTTGATTGAAAAAAATTTGGCAGGTTCCGACTGTCAACTATTTTCTCAGACGGGCAGCCCGGACGATGGCAACTTCGTCAAGGCTTTTACGTTCCTTAAGCATCTGCTCCCGCTGCCACGCCTGGAAATGCTGTTCCCGGACTTTTTCCAACAGGCGCCGGTCTTTGACACGGGCAAGAAGTTCGGCTTCTTTCAGGGATTTGTCCTGTTCAGTCGCAGCCAACAGTTCTCGATTTAAGTTAACCTCGTGCATCAATTTAACTTCACGAAAACGCGCCAGTTCCATTTCAGCAACCGGCAAACCTTGCGCCAGGGCCTTGAAACTCGCTTGCCGGTCCCTCTCCTGCGAGTTCTCCAACTGCGCAAGTTTTTCACGGCCATTTTTAAGTTTTAATTCCACCTCAGCCAGAGCCCGGGCGGCATTTTCTTCTAGAATCCGGCGCTGTTTCAAAACTGTTTCCAATGAAAATTTAAACATCTACTACCAACATTTTAATGACAATAAAGATTGACAAACCAAGACCAATAACGTAAATCAGCCCCGACTTTTCCAACCCCCATATTAATAAAAATTATCAAGGCTGATTCTGGTAATAAAACCAAAACAACTCATTATTTAAAGGAAAGACTATACCATGAAAGAAAAAACTTTATCAATCATCAAACCTGATGCCGTCGCTAAAGGTGCAATTGGCCAGATCATCGACTGTTTTACAGAAAATGGGCTGAAAATTGCGGCGCTGAAAATGATTCACATGAGCCAGCGTGAAGCTGAAGGCTTTTATGCCGTTCACAAAGAACGTCCTTTCTTCGGCAGCCTGACCGAATTCATGATTTCAGGACCGGCAGTGGTCATGGTTCTGTGTGGTGAAAATGCGATCAAAAAAAACCGCGAATTGATGGGTGCCACCAATCCGGCGGAAGCAGCAGAGGGAACTCTGCGTAAACGTTTTGCCACCGACATTGAAAAAAATGCCGTACACGGCTCCGATGCTCCGGAAACCGCCCGCACTGAGATCAGCTATTTCTTTCCTGAACTTGAGATCGTCAATGCCTAACCGGATTACTTTATAGGTGTTCATCTGAGGTTGTTTTGTGGCCACAGATGAACACCTGTTAACCCAGATTTAAGGAAATCATTTGGAAAACGGTATCTTCATTACAGGCACTGATACCGGGGTCGGCAAAACCATAGTTGCGGCGACTCTGGCTTTCGCTTTGCACCGGCAAAATGTCAACTTCGGCTATATCAAACCGATGGAAAGCGGAATCATAAACAAAGATTACCTTCTCCAAAAATCTGATGCCGCTCTCGTAAAAAAAGCCGGGGCCCTGCCTGAGACACTCAATGAAATTGTACCTTTTACGTTCAAAGAACCCCTGGCCCCGCTCCTGGCCGCCCGCCGTGAAGGGATCGAAATAACAAAAGAAAGATTGGTCAGTTCTATCAAAGAGCGTATCAACCCCGAACGGCTGACCATCATTGAGGGAGCCGGTGGACTTCTGGCCCCGATCTGTGAAAACTATCGTATCCTTGATCTAATAAAAGAGCTCCAGATTGCAACTCTAGTTGTCTGCCGGACAGCGTTAGGAAGTGTCAATCACACTCTGCTGACCCTGGATCGCCTGCGCCAGGAAAAGATTAATCTGATTGGCATCATCGCCAATCACGTAACCCCTGACACTGATATTGCGGCAGCAACATTCATCACTCAGCTCTCGGAATTTGATCAGGTTCCAATCCTGGGAGAGCTCCCCTGCATTAACAACTTTTGTGCTGATTCCTCAACCTGGAGTACACTCGCATCCCATATCAATTTCGAAACTCTTCTAAACCGAACCCTCTCCTGATTGAAAACGAAAATCACAAGAGTAAAACTTGTCTTGCCGCAGTTTATCTGCTAAAAGAGGGCAAATTTCGGTAATACTGCTTAAAATCAGTTTCAGCCTCTATAATTCAAGACAGTTCAAAGCTAAACCAATGCATAAAACTCCCAATCGACAAAATCTGATGACCGGCACCATCCGGCGACTGCTTCAGCGTGAAGCCTGGCATAACATCCAGAATGTGCTGGCGAAGCTCTATCCCGCTGATATTTCACTCACTATGCGTGAGCTTGATGAAAAGCTGCGCCTGATACTTTTTGCACAAATAAAAGATATCGAAAAAGCGGGAGCCACTCTGAGCGAGCTCGACATTGAGATTGCCCTGCCCCTGATTCAATCCCTGCCTAAAGAGCGGGCCGTAGCGATTTTCAAAGAGATGCCGGATGATGACCGGACTGAAATTATCGCCCAACTCCCGGATGATTTTGCCCGTAACCTGCTTGATCAACTGGGCAGCGTTGAATCCCAGGACATCGAGACCCTGTTAAGTTATCCTGATGACAGTGCCGGCCGTATCATGACCACCGATTTCTTCGCTTTGCGGGATGCAACCACGGCAACTGAAGCGATCGATATCATCCGCCGGCGCGGTGAAGATGCCGAAACTGTTTTTTATATCTACGTTACAGATCCTCTTGGACGGTTGACCGGCATTGTCTCTTTGCGCAAACTGATCCTCACCCAACCGGAAACCCAACTCAAAGATATCATCAATACCAATGTCGTTAAAGTCGATGTCCACACCGACCAGGAACTTGTCGCACAGCAGGTTGAACGCTACAATATTTTGGCAATTCCGGTTGTTGATGACTCAGATATTCTGGTCGGAATCATTACGGTTGATGATATTATTGACGTCATCCGCCAGGAAGCCACTGAAGATATTTTCCGGATGGCCGGTTCGGACTCGGAGGAGATCGTATACGCCGACAATATTTTCAAAATTGCCCGTATCCGTCTACCCTGGCTTTTGATTACACTTCTAGGAGGCATCATCACCGGCTATTTTATGTGGCTTTTTAAAGCGACCCTGGAGACAACCCTGGCCCTGGTTACTTTTGTTCCGGTCATTACCGGCATGGGTGGTAATGTCGGAACTCAATCTTCCCTGATAATTGTCCGCGGTCTGGCAACTGGCAGGGTAACCATGGATTCGATCGCCAAGGTTATCTGGCGTGAAGCCCGCATCGGCATCCTGATGGGAATTATCTGCGGCCTCACCGTCGGCATCATCGCCCTTATCTGGCATCATGAACCCATGGTCGGAGTCGTAGTTGCGGTCGCCATGTCAGCTTCGATGACCGTAGCGGCAACTATGGGTGCTTTCGCTCCTACATTCTTCCATAAACTCGATATTGATCCGGCAATCGCATCTGGACCATTTGTCACCACCAGTAATGACATTATCGGCATCCTGATCTACATGGTAACCGCCAGCCTTTTTCTCAAATATTTTTTTTAAGGTTGATTAAAAGATGCCACGCGTCAAAGATAACGCTTTCATTGTCCACAAGACCGACTATGGCGAGAGTGATATTATCATCACTCTGTTCTCCGCCAGCCGCGGCAAAATAAGCTGTATTGCCAAGGGAGCGAAACGAAGTCGAAAACGATTCCCGGGATCACTGGAACTCTTCTCTAAAGTCTCATTTAACGGCTTCATCAAACACCCTCTGGCCTTGACCCGGATAGATGAATGCCAACTCTTAAAACCTTACCTCGCAATTCAGGAAGAACTCAAAAGCTATTTGAACGGCTGCTATTTTCTTGAGATTGTCAATCGCTGCTCGGCTGAACGCCAGAGCAACCCGGAACTTTTTGAGCTTCTGGATGATCTTTTTACATTTTTAAGTGATGTCCCGCACAACCGAAATTTCAATTGCCGGATTCGACTTTTTGAACTCCAGATAATAACCCTGCTCGGATTTAAACCTGAGCTCTCACACTGCCTTGACTGCGGTATAAAACTCGATAATGATAATCCACGGGGACGTTTTTTTAATTTCTCACCCCAAACCGGCGGCCTCGTCTGCAACCATTGCCGCCCGCGCCATCCGGCCGCATTTAATGTCAGCCAGGGTACGATTAACCTGCTTAACCAAGCGCACATGCTTGACAATAAGCTCAGGAACAAGGTAAACTTCACGCCACAGGTTGAAGCTGAGAGTGCCAGGCTCTGCCGCGCACTGCTGAGCTGGCACAGCGGTTGTAGTTTTAAGAGCCTCAAAATCCTGGAACGCTATATTGACAATAATGGCATTTATAAAATCGCCGCAAATACCACAACCAATTCAATCAATTCAAATAAGTATGGAGTCAGATAATGAATTTTCAAGACGTCATCCTCAACCTTGAACGCTACTGGGCCGACCACGGCTGCATCATTCAGCAACCCTACGATCTCGAAGTCGGAGCCGGGACTTTTAATCCGGCAACTTTCCTGCGCTCGCTCGGACCGGAACCCTACAACGTTGCCTACGTTGAGCCTTCAAGACGGCCAAGTGACGGTCGTTACGGTGAAAATCCGAATCGCCTGCAGCACTATTACCAGTACCAGGTAATCCTGAAACCTTCACCGGTGGAAATTCAGGAGCTCTATCTTGACAGCTTGAAAGCATTAGGTATTGATCCGCTTGACCATGATATCCGCTTCGTTGAAGATGACTGGGAATCCCCGACCTTAGGCGCCTGGGGCCTGGGGTGGGAGGTCTGGTTGGATGGCATGGAGATCACCCAGTTCACCTATTTTCAACAGGTTGGCGGCTTTGACCTGAAACCGATTCCCGGAGAAATCACCTACGGTATCGAACGCATTGCCATGTATCTGCAGGGGGTCGACAATGTCTACGACCTTAAATGGAACGATAAGTTTCTTTATGGCGATGTCCACCATCAAAGTGAAGTTGAGTGGTCAAGATACAACTTCGAAGAAGCTGATGTCAAAATGCTCTTAGAGCTTTTCAAGATGTTTGAGCAGGAGGGAATTCGTCTCGCGGAAAAAGATTTTGTCCTACCGCTCTACGACTGCTGCCTGAAATGTTCCCACATTTTCAACCTGCTTGACGCCCGCGGCGCAATCTCGGTTACGGAACGAACTAACTATATCGGCAAGGTAAGAAACCTGGCTAAACTTTCTGCGACTAACTATTTGAAGCAAAGAGAAGAGATGGGTTTCCCATTGCTTAAACGCTGATAAGCCAAACCTTGCTTGTAACTATTCAGCGTGTCACCATAAAGCTACGAAAAATGGTGTCGAACACTGCTTCGCCCTCATAAACGGGGTCAAAGCTGGGGTGCTAACGCACCTTGTACCAGCAATGACCCCAATCCTTACAATTGAGAAAGGGGGCTGAATGGTTACCCTTGTTTTCGAGTAACAATTCAGCCTCTGTGTTCTCTGTGGTAAAAAAATATAACTTAATAATTACAACTCTAACGCGGAACAAAAAAGAAGAGACGGCCGTGCTGTTTCATGACCCCGGCCATCTGTTCTGCGGCCTGATCGGCACCGCAGTAGAGATCAACCCGAAATGGACCTTTAATCGCACCACCGGTATCCTGATTAAGAACCAGCTGCTGATATCTACGCCAACCGGTAAGTTCCCCTGCCGGAGAAAATATCGGCTTTTCCGTTGCCACCAGAGCCAGCGCCCCGCCTGGAAAAACTTTTCGGTCAGTGGCAATCGAATGGTGGGCGGTAACCGGCACTTGATAACACCCTAAAGCTGCCTTGGTTTTAAGCTTATGAAAGAAGACATAACTCGGATTAACCTTGAAAACTTCTTCCCGCCGCTCCGGATGAGTTTTAAGCCAGGCCCGAATAGTCGGCATCGACACCTCGGCCCGGGTCAGTAAACCCTGACGGATCAACCAGCCACCGATACTGCGATAAGGTTGTCCGTTGGCGGCGCTGTAACCAACCATTACCGTATCTCCATTCTCCAGGCGCACCAGTCCCGAACCCTGAATCTGGAGAAAGAACCGGTCGGTCTCATCATCAACCCACAAAAGTTCGAGGTCACGCCCTTTAAGTTTGTCCTCATAATCGATCTCTGTCCGGGAATAGTAAGGTACGACTTTACCATTTTCTTGCAAACGTCCACGCAATGTTGGAAATTTAAGCTCAGCTAATTGAGGTCCAAAAGGCAGACCTGCCAACCACGGCCATAATTTCTGCACCTGATGCTTAAGATTAAATTTACCCAAATCAACCACAACCAGGTCATCCGGTTTTTCATAGAGAGGATAGCGGTAGCCCGCATCGGGTTCCAGCGAACCATTAAGGGTCGGCACATAGTAACCTGTAAAAAGTACCGGTTTATCATCTCGCATCCAGGGCAGTAAACTTGACGACACCGACTCCAACAATTTAAATTTACTCTTTAAAAATTGCCTGAGTTCATGCGCATCCGGATTCTGCTGGAGAAAAGTCAGTAGTTCATTTTGAACTAAAAAAACCTTATCGGCTCTGACTTTAGCAACACCGTAATCAATTTCACGATCTTCCGGCAACTTACGCAGATAATCAAGATTACGCTCAAGTGCCAGAGACAAAGCCGATAAATTAAAATCATCCGGGTCAGCAAACAGCTCCGGCCACTCGTTTTCTGAAATCACCTGCAAATTTGCCTGCAATTGAACCGACCGAGAATAGTTTCCAAAAAAAACAATAACTATAAGAGCAGTCAACCCTGAAAAAAACATGAAAGCTAAAACATATCGTCGCCTAAACTGCATAAAAAGTCCTTAACCGGGAAAGCTGCAAAGATTATTTCATTAAACTCAATTTTTAGCTTGCATTTTACGGTCAACTCACCATAAAAAGCAAGCTAGATTTGACATTTACAAAATCAACCTTATCTTTAAACAGTAAATAATCACCAGAGGGATTTGTGACTGCAGTTGAATTTGAGAATCTTGATGAGGTTCTAGATGAAAAATATGAACGTCTCCAGGAGCCTCCTCTTTATCGAGTCATAATCCATAACGACCACTATACAACTATGGAATTTGTTGTCGAAATTTTGGAGGATGTGTTCCATTTCGACCAGGTTCAGGCTGAACAGATCATGATGATGGTACATCGTCAAGGTGCTGGTTTCTGTGGTGAGTATGAGCGGCAAATAGCTGAGAGCAAGGTTGCCGAGGTTAGCCGACGAGCAGCTGCAGCCGGTTTTCCCCTGCGCTGCACAATGGAAAAAGTATGATAAATCAAGAATTTGAACAAGCTATAATTGCGGCTTTCCGCGAGGCCAAAAACCGGGAACACGAATATTTGACCGTCGAGCATCTGCTCTACACGATTCTCCAGAACGAAAACGGCCGGGACCTGATTGAAAAAAGCGGCGGCGAGGTGAGTACGTTAATTGCCCGACTCGAAAACTATTTTTCCGCTAAAGTACCAAAACTTAAGAATGGTGATAATGACACCCCAACTGAAACTATTGCCTTCCAGCGCCTGATACAACGTACCTTAATTCAGGTCCAGATGTCGGAAAAACCTGAAGCGGAAATCGGCGATCTGCTGGCGGCAATTTTTGCTGAAGATGAAAGTTATGCCTGTTTTTTTCTGCGCGAACAGGAGATCAACCGCTTGGATATCCTGCGCCTGATCAGCGGTGACGATGAAAGTGCTACCAATCCGCAAAGCCGTGATGACGAACCTGCAAACAATAACCACCCCCTGTTTAGCAACCTTAAACCCGCCGGGGATTCGACGTCGTCCTCTTCGGAACAAAATATAAATAATCAAAAATCGTCTCACAATGACCCACTGCAGAACTTCACTATCAACCTGAAAACCAAAGCTCAAGCTGGCAATATTGACCCGCTTATTGGTCGGGAAACTGAGATGCAAAGAACGCTGCAGGTTCTTTGCCGCCGCCAGAAAAATAATCCACTCTTTATTGGCGAACCCGGAGTCGGCAAGACCGCTATGGCCGAGGGTTTGGCTCTGCGTTTTACCGAAAAGTCAGTGCCCGAACACTTGCTTGACTATGAAATTTTTGCTCTTGACCTGGGCGCGGTTCTGGCCGGGACCAAGTATCGCGGCCAGTTTGAAGAACGCCTCAAAGGGGTCATTAAAGAGCTTGAAAAAAAGGAGAAGGTAATTCTCTTTATTGATGAAATTCATACCCTGGTCGGAGCCGGTGCGACCAGCGGCGGCTCAATGGATGCCGCCAATATCCTGAAACCGATTTTAGCCGCCGGCCACATCCGTTGTATCGGTTCGACCACCCACGATGAATACAAACAAAATTTTGCCAAAGACCGGGCTCTGGCACGGCGGTTTCAACCGATCACTCTGCCGGAACCGAGCGTTACGGAAACCGTGGCGATCCTCAAGGGCCTGCTGCCGGGTTTCGAAAAACATCATCGGGTGCGCTATAGCCGAACAGCGGTCAAAGCTGCCGCCGAACTTTCAGCCCGCTATATCAATGACCGCTGCCTCCCGGATAAAGCAATTGATGTTATCGACGAGGCCGCTGCCGCCGCACGTCTGGCCAGTGGCAATAATAAAATCCGTACTATTACAGTACCGGAGATCGAAAAGGTAGTTTCACAAATCGCCAAGGTTCCGGTCAAAAAAGTAACAACTGACAATGCCAACCGCCTGACCCACCTTGATGATCACCTTAAAAAACAGATTTTTGGTCAGGATGAAGCGATTGCGGCCCTTTTTCGGGCATTGAAAAGGGCCCACGCCGGCCTTAACTCTCCAGAGCGCCCGCTCGGCTCATTCCTCTTTACCGGGCCGACCGGAGTTGGAAAAACCGAGATCTGCCGCCAGGCAGCGACTCGGCTCGGGATTGAACTTATCCGTTTTGACATGAGTGAATATATGGAAAAACATGCAGTCGCCCGGCTTATCGGAGCACCGCCCGGTTATGTCGGCTTCGAGCAGGGCGGCCTCCTTACAGAACAGATCAGAAAGACTCCGCACGCCTTGGTACTTTTAGATGAAATCGACAAAGCCCATCCCGATATTTTCGGGATTCTGCTACAGATTATGGATTATGCAACATTAACTGACAATAATGGTAAAAAGGCCGATTTCCGCCATACGATCCTGGTGATGACTAGCAATGCCGGAGCCCGGGAGATGGCTGCCAACAATATCGGCTTCGGCGATACCGACAACTATAAACCGCAGGAGAAAGGAAAGAGGGCTCTGGAAAAACTCTTCACCCCGGAGTTCCGTAACCGTCTCGATGAAATCATCTTTTTCCACCCCCTGAACCAAGAAGTAATGTTACAGGTAGTTGATAAATTTATCGCCCGTTTTGAGATTTTTCTCAAACCCCGCAAAGTTGTTCTCACAATCAGCAATGGTGTCCGCAAATGGCTGGCTGACAATGGTTTTGATCCTAAATTCGGTGCTCGTCCCTTAGACCGCCTGATTCAGGACACAATCAAAGACCCGCTCGCCGATGAACTTCTATTTGGTGATTTGAAACAGGGAGGAAAAGTAAAAGTTGTGATGAGAGGAGATAAACCTGTAATAAAAATATGACCTAGAAAAGTAAACTGAATAAATTGACCTTTCTATGTCTCTCATTGAATCATAAGACGATCAACCGTAAGTGTCCCTTTTGAGATTGTCAACTTGCCGATGATTTTTGTCATGCCTACCTGATCATTAAAACCGGAATCAAAACCACCTTGCAGAAAAAGATCTTTTGATTCATCAGCAAAAGTCAGATCTTCGTTAAAATTACCAATTTGAATCGACACAGAATCCCCACTATAAGCACTGTCACAGGCCCGTTGAATAATTGTATCATATACCGGAGTTGCCCAATCAATTTTTACGGTATTAGTCGCTGAGGGACCGTGATTACCAAAATTCTTATCCGTCACGGTTTCACCCTCAGTCAAAACAACCGTGTGCGTGCCATCGGCGACAGAAGCCAGAGGTTCCAGGTGAATTACTGTCACAGCTTTATGCAACATACCTGCATATTCACCGCCCCAGATCATTGCATGCCGGGAATTATCCCAAGTATCATGAACGTATATAGTGTGAGTTAACTCCTCATAACCAACCCCGATCATTGTATGGCCGGTAACATGAATTAACACTGGATAGCCATTATCAATCTCCCGTTTAAAATCATCAAAAGTAAACCCATTTCCGACAACGCTTGCCTGCATATCAATAATCTGATTGTAATTTTCTATAACAGTATAGCCACGTGATTCAGCAAAAAGTTTTAAGCCATGACAGAGTGCCGTTTGTGGCAATCCCTTTCTGGAGGAAGGTATCGGATCATTCAGTTTTGCGCCACTTGAATAATAGTAATAAGTGGTAGAACCATCTCGATTATAATCATTTATGGCATCGCTGTTTGCATCCCATTTCCACTGATTGGTTCCCATATAATCTGCAGTGCATCCACCCCATAAGTGCTCAACCCAGCCGCTCTCCCAAGGGTCAGAACCTGCCACATTATAACCAGTCCAATAATCATCAACATGGCCAGGAATTGTACGACCGTCAAAACCGTTCATCGTTGCAATTATTGAACAGGAACCAGTTATAGGATAATTTGGATTATCTCCTTGACCAAGATCAACCAGCGGAGCAACCCCGCTGTTAGCCGGACCACTGTACATATTACTGTACCCGATCCGATCATAATAACCGAAGAGCATCCCGGCTGCAGTTGCCGAACAACCATAGGTCCAACGGGAAGTTGGCACCTCATTGAGATAAACTGCTGCAACCGGTACCTGACGAACAGGGGTACGCAAGTACCCTGATGGCGGTTGCGGCGGACTATCAATTATCATATATTTAATTTTTTCCCGCTCCGCATCAGAAAGATCATCAAACCGGGTTGATGGTTTTCCTCTGAAACTTGAACTGGCAGAATTTAAAGGAAAAGTCTGAGTCCAACCATCTTGCAGCTCTTCCGCAACAACATAAGTCCCGCTGTTCAAATCAGTGAGTGTATAATTACCATCATGATCTGTAATTGAGTATGGTTCGGCGGAGTCACAATTGCCATTTTGATTCAAGTCAGCATAGATTTTCCAATGCGAAATACCCGGTTCTCCTGCACCCCAAATTCCATCACCATCATAATCGTTCCATTTGACGCCTTTAATCTGGGATGGGACAGGTACGTTATACTCCATATAGCAGACCGCACAGGCAACGTGAGCACTCCGGTAGGCAATCCGCATATACCCGTTTTCACCCCAATTTGTCCCCCAGCTGTTACGCAGGATCCAGTAACCATCGCCATCAGGACTGGTGTCCTGCCAGCCTACCAGAGCAATACAGTGATTCGTCTCTGCATAATAGCAGGGAGAAATATTACATTCAGTATTCCCGTCAGCAAAAATGCCGTTTGCATAGGCTTCGAACGCCGAAGTCACATTGACCGCGGCATCGACTGTGCCGAAACTCATAATTGCCGATTTAATCGCCTCAATACTGCCGCAGGGAACTCGATACCAACCGGCAAATTTCACCCGGGGTGCTGACTCCGCGCCGGCGATACAACCTTCATCAACACCGCGGTAAGGGTAAGCCGTTTCATTACAGACACCCCGTTCAACCAGGGCATCAAGTTCTTCGTAATCATAACTTGATCCGGCACAACCCGTAAATCCGCCATAATATTGATCAAGACAGAAAGCGAGAAAAGCTTCAGAAAGATCAAGACAATTACCGTCATATTTTCCGGTGGCAACGTTATAAGCCCCTTCGGCCGCAGCACATGCCCCGAATGCATAACAGGCCCCGCAACCGCCTTGATCACGAATCGGGCCGATATAACTGTGCCCCTGATAGTCACGCCAGTCAAACTGTTCTGGGAGTTCAACCACAGACCGCACAACCAGAGGTGAAGCCGTAAAACTGCTGCCCTGTCGAAAATTTGACAGGGCCGGCATACGTCGGGAAAAAAGTCTCTCTTTCGCTGCTGCCGGCAAGCGCGTTACCCAGTTTGGCGCAACCTTAAAATTGTAGCCATTGGCCTCAATTTTGGCTTCTATTTCGGCAATAGTATCCCCCGGCAAAAAAGGGATTTTCTCATCTGCCCCCAGAGAGGGCACAACTGACAAACAAAGTAAACCAAAGCAAAAGACAATCACTCCGGCTATATGGATGTAACGCAAAGAAGGGTTTAAATTTAAGGCTCTCATCTATAACATATCTGCAGTAAATTTTTGATAATGTTCAAGATAATTCTGATCTTTTCTATTTTTTCTTTCGATTTTGATTTTGCTGCGCTTTGGCTTTTTTAGCCCAGTTATCACGCAACGTAACCGTGCGGTTAAACACCGGCTTTTCACTGTCACTGTCCTGTTCATCAAAAATAAAATAACCCAGACGCTCGAACTGGACCGTCTGTTTTGAAGCCACAGCGGCCAAGGCCGGTTCAAGCTGACAATTTTCAAGAACATTCAGAGAATCGGAATTTATTTTTTTCGTAAAAGGTTCTCCATCTTTTTCCGCCGCCGGATCGGGGTCAGAAAAAAGCCGGTCATAAAGCCGGACTTCGGCTGAAATCGCCGTTTTGGCGGCAACCCAGTGCAATGTTGATTTAACTTTGCGGCCATCCGGAGATGAACCGCCTTTGGTAGCCGGATCATAAGTGCAGTAAAGAGCTGTGACTACACCTGCCTCATCTTTCTCGACCCGTTCGCAACGAATATAGTAAGCATAACGCAAACGTACTTCCCGGCCCGGGGTCAGACGGAAGAACTTTTTCGGCGCATCCTCCATAAAATCATCCTGCTCAACATAGAGCTCACGGGCGAAAGGAACCTTGCGCCGCCCCATACTCTCATCTTCAGGATTATTGACTGCGTCAAGCTCCTCAACCTGACCCTCAGGATAATTCTCAATAATCACCTTCAGCGGACGCAGTACGGCCATATACCTGGCCGCTCTTTTATTAAGATCTTCCCGGACTGCGTGTTCCAAGAGAGCAACATCGACCATGCTGTTGCGTTTCGCAACCCCGATTCTTTCGCAAAAATTGCGGATTGATTCAGGCGTAAAACCCCGCCGCCGCAATCCTGAAAGCGTCGGCAGACGCGGATCATCCCAACCGGAAACAAGATTATCATTCACCAGCTGCATCAATTTCCTTTTACTCATGACCGTAAAACTTAAATTGAGCCGGGCAAACTCAATCTGCTGCGGCTTTACCAGAGTATCCAACTGATTGATAAACCAGTCATACAAAGGCCGATGATCCTGAAACTCCAGGGTACAGATAGAGTGGGTAATCCCTTCAATTGCATCGGAAAGGCCGTGCGCAAAATCGTACATCGGATAGATACACCATTTGTCACCGGTGCGATGATGCTCGACATGAGCAATCCGATAGATGACCGGATCGCGCATATTCATATTACCCGAAGCCATATCAATTTTGGCTCTGAGAACCCGGCTGCCATCGGCAAATTCTCCAGCCCGCATCCGGGTAAACAGGTCAAGATTTTCGGGCACAGAACGCTCACGGAAAGGACTGTTGCGGCCGGGCTCCTGCAGATTGCCGCGATATTTCCGGGTCTCATCCGGGCTCAGGTCACATACATAAGCTTTACCCAGCTCAATCAACTGGATTGCATAATCATATAGCCTGGAAAAATAATCGGAAGCAAAAAACTCATTCTCACCCCAGTCGAAACCGAGCCATTTAACATCTTCCTTAATTGAATCCACATACTCAACATCTTCTTTGGCCGGATTAGTATCATCAAAACGCAGATTACAGGCCCCGGCAAACTTTTTTGCCAAACCAAAATTAAGACAGATCGACTTGGCATGACCTATATGCAGATAGCCGTTGGGCTCCGGGGGGAAACGTGTATGCACCTGCCCGCTGTTTTCTTCCGCTGCAAGATCACCAACGATCCGCTGCTGGATAAAATTCACTCTCTCAACCGCTTCTTTCTCATCGCAACTCGGCTCTTTCACTTGACAACACCTTCATAAGTTAATCATTATGTCTGATTGAAATTATAATCGAACTGAAACTTATATTATTATCGGATATAGCATACTAAGTCAAACAGCAAAACCAGACTCTTGAGAGCTTAACGTGAATCAACAAATTAAATCAAGACAAGCATGAACAGACATAAAAAAAGGGGGCTGAATTTTTCAACCCAGTCCCCATTTCACAAAAGATTCCAAAACTCTCTACAACTATTTGAATTGAGTCTCCTCAACAATGACTTTATAACGATAACCCGCTCCAAAATCCTTATCAGCGGCCAGAACGCCTTCACCAACCAGAACTTCGCCGACTGTCGGTTTCTGCTGTGAAGTCATAACCAGGTCATGCGTCCCTGCTTCCAGCTTACCACTGCCATCCTGCAAATGAATCCAGTTTTTACCCATAATATTAGCTGAGACTTTAACTACTTTACCCCGCACTGCAACTTTTTTCTGGTTCAACTTGGCACCCTGGGCATAGATCTCAGCCACGGTATAAGCATTTGTTCCCGGAGCTTTTTCAATTGCCAGATCAAGCGGCGGCACCGTAACCCGACCGGATGATTTCATCGATCCCATACCGGAACCACCACCCATGGCGCCCATTCCCATTACAGAACCACCCATTTTGCCATCTTTAGAACCACCACTGGGACAGGCACCAGCAGAGCTTGCCGCCGCCATATGACCACCCGCCTTACCCGAAGAGAAGACAACTTCATCAAAGGTACGATTGAGGGTTTCGCTTTTAAAATTACGCATAACCATTCCCGGTGCAAAAGTTGCGGTTTGCCCGACAGTAACTGTAGTTTTCGGAGCAGCTACCCATTTCTTCCCGGCTTCTGTTTCCAGCAGGACATAAGTATAACCACCACTATCCATAGTTTCCAGAACCTTCCCGCTGAGACTACCATTTGCCGGAGTTGCCTTGTTTACCGACTCAACCGCAGCCGGACTGCCCTCGGTTTTAGCCGAATAGGCTACTTTATGATTCTGCATTACCAGTAAAACGGCTGCCCCGACAATCACCACCATCACCATTAATCCTGTCAACAAACGCTTCATAAATATCTCCTTAA
>JAOZKP010000550.1 GCA_029935295.1 bacterium
TTAATGGTATCCCGCAACCAAGTATTCATTCAGCTAAAATTTTAGGTGCTTCTGAATTTGTCGGCACTGAAGTTTTTGCCAGTGGGAATTACGCTGGGGGTATCTCTTTGGAACCTAATATTGATAAGAACATTTATTTTCCCCATATCGCAAATGATGATTATTGGTGGACCGGATTGGTAGCCTACAATCCCTCAGTTTACGGCACCAACCTATCAGTCATCCCATTTACTGATAGTGGGATTGCCTTACCTTCAAAACAAATTTTTCTATCTGGAAAATCACAATATATCGGCACTGTAAATAGTTTGGGCTTACATCCCGAAACAGCTTGGTTCAAAATCGAATCATCAGGGGATATTCATAGCTTCGAATTATTTGGTACCGCCGATGGGAAACAGATGGCTGGATGCTCTACGGTTGGAATCAAAACTAAAAGAGGTATATTACCAAAAATTGAAAAGAATGGAGGATGGACAGGAATTGCTTTTGTAAATCCGAACCAGACACTCACAAATATAGACCTTTTTGCGTATGATGATAATGGTTCTATCGTTGCCCGTAACACGTTAAAACTAAATCAATATGACAAAATCGTCGAAACGGCTGAAAATCTATTCTCTTATGGTGTCGAAAATTTTGACCCCTCCAAACTGAACCATGCGACCTATATTGTTTTTTATGCTTCTAATGAAGTTATTGGCTTTCAAATAGGAGGCTCTGCTAATGGAATGATGTTAGAGAGTATCCCGGCGTTATCCGTTAAATTACGTGAATAAGTTGAATAAAAGTTAAGATCTTCCCTTAACTGAAAGCCCCCTGCAATGAACTTCACTACAGGGGGCTTTTAATATAGCTTCCTTCAATCCAGACAGCAAAACACTTAAGTCTTATCTCAGTCTGTTTTATCCAATCAAGGGTTCGGCCAACCCTGCTGAGACGAGTAAAAAGTCTGGAAACCGTATCCCATACTACCATTCATTATAAATTGTGAGACCATAAATGGACCTTTCACTGTACTGATTAAAAGGGTTGTCGGAGATTTAAAAGCTATACCATTCATAAAAGCTCTGTCATTTACTATTTTAGTTATATCCGAGAAATTTTTTGTTGTGCTAATCGTGAATCCATGGTAGGCGCTGCCTGCATGAATATAAACAACAGATAATTCTTCATTCGCTTCCAAGCAAATGAAGTTGAGACCGGTAATCCAATTTCCAGATACGATATTATAAGGTATAAACATCAGGCTATGTACTGTAGCACCTCTTGTTGAAACGATGGAACCATGTTGTTGATCTAATGTAAAATCCTGTAATTCAGATTCCGACAATTCTGTTATTGTATAGGTATCACCATCACCATCCTGGGCCGCGCACGGCACAGTTAAGCCCGGCAAGATTAAAACGGCCAACAACAACCCCAGCAACAAACTTCTCTTCAACATAGCTCTCTCCATTTAAATCAGTTAAGGTTAGCATTCATTAATGTTAGCTATACCATGAATACACCCATACCACAAGAGGATTAATTGACTAAAATTTCCGGGTCGATCTTTTTTATAAAAAAATATGAGGACCTGACCGGTTACTCTTTTACAGGCTTTGTCACCAGGATATCACCGAGCATCAGATACTCGAGGTCACAGCCGTAGAACATGTTCAAGGCATCGGTCGGCGAGCAGATCATGGGTTCGCCTCGGCGGTTTAACGAGGTGTTTAAAACTACCGGCACGCCACGCAGTTTTTCCAGCT
>JAOZKP010000551.1 GCA_029935295.1 bacterium
TCTGGGCGTTTTTCTTTTTGGATTTTTCCAGCTGCTCTGGGGTGGCACCGGGAATTTCAGCGACCAGTTTATCGATTTTTTCGCCGGCTTCCCGGTTAAATTTAATTTTAACCAGCCGGCTTTCATAACTCAGCGGCACGGTCGCGCCATCGGCTACCGCCTGGGCGATATCATAAATATCGATATAGCTGCCAAATACCTGCTGCGTATCCCGATCTTCCCGCTCAATCGGAGCTCCGGTAAAACCGATAAAAGAGGCATTCGGCAGAGCATCCCGTAAATGCTTGGCATTGCCGTATTTAATATTGCCGTCCTTATCGACCCGGCCGCTAAAGCCGTATTGACTGCGGTGGGCTTCATCGGCAACCACGACAATATTGGAACGCTCAGACAATGTGGCAAAATAGCTGAGGCCCTCTTCGGGATAGAACTTCTGAATCGTCGTAAAAACAATCCCGCCGCCGGTCACCTTAAGCAGCTCCTGCAAGTTCTCCCGACTTGTCGCCTGAACCGGCTGCTGCCGCAGCAGCGAAGCACAATTGGCAAACGTGGCAAACAGCTGATCATCGAGATCATTTCTATCGGTCAAGATCACCAGCGTCGGATTCCGCATGGCCGGTTCCACCACCAACTGCCCGGCATAAAAGACCATCGACAACGACTTGCCGCTTCCCTGCGTATGCCAGACCACCCCGATTTTACGATCCCCCACCGGCTGATCTTTAACCGAAGGCAAACCATAATTTTCGGGATCTTCCACAGTTTTACCAACCGCTCTTTTCATGGCCCTAAGAGTTGACTGCACCGCTTTTCCCACCAGATAATATTGATGATAAGCCGCAATCTTTTTGACTTTTACCAGAGACAACAGGCCGGTTTTATCGTCTTTAACCTCCTCAGCTTCAAAGACCGTATTAAAGCGAATCAGCTTTAACAAAACCGCTCGATTCAGCATCCGCTCCGCCAGTATTTGCAGCTCCGGCAGGATGCCGTTCTCTTTTTTCTCCGGTGATTTCCACGCCAGATAACGGGAAAACGGCGCAGACAGACTGGAAGTTCGGGCATCCACCCCGTCAGAGATGACACAGAGGGCGTTATAGAAAAAGATAGAAGGAACGGCAGTTTTATAATTCTGGATTTGCGTATAAGCCCGCTCCAGCGTCGCTTTTTCGCTGACGGCACTTTTCAGCTCAATAATAACCAGCGGCAAACCATTGACAAACAGCACCACCTCCAGGCGTTTGGATTGATTATTCTCCTTGATAACAAATTGATTGACCACCAGAAAATCATTATTTTCAGGCTGGGCAAAATCGATCAGTCTGACTTGCAGACCAACCGTTTCCCCCTGTTTGAAATACTCCACCGTCACGCCATCAGTCAGCATCTGGTGGAATTTTTCATTGTTGGTCATGATGTCGCTGGCACCCAGATGCAGCACCTGCTGCAAGGCTTCGATCCGGGCGGATTCCGGCAGATTCGGGTTGAGACGTTTCAGTGCTGATTTGAAAGCATCCTCCAGCACCACGGCATCGAGCGAACGCTCAAGCTCATTGCCATGACAATAGGCGTAACCCTGTGCTTGCAGCAGTTCAAGCAGGTTTTGTTCAATGGCATCTTCGGTTAAATTGTTCATTGGCAAATCTTTATTCTCTGTTCAACTTCTCTAAGTTGTGTTTTTATTGAAATCCACCGATTTTAAGCCTCCCGCCAAGACGCAAAGGCGCAAAGGGTTCAAACCAAATAGT
>JAOZKP010000552.1 GCA_029935295.1 bacterium
TTGATTTTTAATGATGTATGACTGCACTTAATTAGTCTTGTTTAGTGTCTTGCAGATAGATAAAGTCTGCTTTGAGTTATTTTAGATTGATGACAATATGGATAAGGAAGGGTGATATCATGGTAGAATGCAGCAAAACTGTACTTGATGCGATTGAATTAGGGATGGATGAAGAAAAAAAAGCGAGTGATTTTTATGCTGATGCCGCGACAAAATTGCCGGAAGGTTCCGGGAAAGCTCTCTTTACCCAACTTTCTGAATTTGAGCTTGGGCATTATAAAGCTTTAGCAGAATTGAAATCCTCACTCACTGGAAACAGCTGTTACATAACCTATGAGAGTGCTCTGCTTGAACCTGCCGGGGTTGAAGGCGGCCCGGTAAAACTTGACGGCGACGTTCAGAATACAATTCTCGATATTTTAACTATCGGCATTCGTAATGAGAAAAAAGCCGGGCAGGCCTACCGTGAACTGGCAGCGGAAATTGAAGATCCGAATGGGGTTGCCATGTTTGAAAAAATGGCCAAGGAAGAGGGTCAGCATGCCCGAATTTTAGAAGATCAACTGTATGATGTTAAAAATCGTGGAGAACTTGTATGGGGCGATTAATTATTCGTATATGTCTGTTGTTGGTTTTGTTGAGTGCTGTCGGAATTCCCACAATTTCATTTGCCGCAGAAAAACTGCCAGCTGACACTACATTGCTGGAACGTACCTGTACTGATTGTCATGATCTTGAACAGATCACCGGGAAAAGCGCCTATATGGCTGAGTGGCAGAAAATAGTGAAACGGATGATGGCTTATGACAGCAATGAAATAAGTCAGATAGACAAACTTAAAGTGCTTAAATACATTAAAGAAAACCTGGCTGTTGATGGTCCGGGTGGCCGGGCTCGACAAGAGGCTGAAACCGGCAAATAAGAGAAGTGTCAACCGTGGCAGGTCTTAATTGCATGTAACTCAAATGCGGGTGTCTTGCTCGTAAATAAATCATCTGAAAAGGAGATAAAAAATGGATAAATATGTATGTGATATCTGTGCTTATGTGTATGACCCAGCAGTTGGTGATGAAGATGCTGATATTGCTCCCGGAACCTCTTTTGATGACCTGCCTGAAGATTGGGTCTGCCCGATGTGCGGGGCTGACAAAGACAGCTGCAGTAAAGTAGATTAATTATTAAGGCTGTCTTGAAATGTATGATTTTCAAGACAGCTTCATTCGTTTATTTTGTTAGAGGAGTAATGTTATGGCAAAAATAGTAATCGTTTTTGACTCTCTGCGCGGCAACACCAAACGCGTGGTTGACACTATGAATGAGCTCTTCACCGGAGCCGGACATGAAGTGAAAATGTTCAAGCCCAAAGCAGTCGAGGCTGCTGACGTTGAGGCTGCTGACTTTCTTTTGCTGGGCGGGCCAACCTATCATAAAAAATTGATCAACACGATGGAACAGGCAATGTTCAAGTTGGAGAAAGCCGACCTCAATGGAAAGCCGGGTGCCGCATTTGCATCTTTTGGCTGGAGTGGTGAATCTCTGGGGATCATTGAAGATACGATGAAAAATCTTTTCGGGATGGATCTTAAGGTTGACGGAATTAAAGTCAAACAGACCCCGGTTGCAGCCAAGGTCAAAAAAGAGGTCGAACCTTTCGTTGAGAAGATTCTGGCGGCCTTGTAGATTTCTCTAGGACAGCCTTCTGTGTTAAGCAGAGTAATTGCAATCTATCTTTGTGATACGG
>JAOZKP010000180.1 GCA_029935295.1 bacterium
AAATATAAATACCACTCGCGAGTAAACAAACCAGTAAAAATGCCTCAACAGCCCTGGCTAGCAAACACATATTGGCAATCTGCAGGGCAAAAAAAAGCGGGAGAAAGACAAATAGATTTTTTGTCCATTGCCATGGACGAAGCAATAACAGGTAATCTTTAAACATTGAAGCACCGATAAAAGGGAAAGTCAGCCATGACAAGAAGTTCGGCATCTCCCCTGCTATCACCGTAGACATACAGGGTATATGAAGCTCGTTCGGGATACCTCTCAAGGAACCGAGTTTTTTTCTCCGATCCATAACAATTGGTCGTGGCAAACCTTCCGGTCAACACGCCATCTACAACTTCCGGTTTCGTGGCAATCACCTCATGAACCCCATTCCTAGCCGCCCACGGCACTATCCAATCACATATTGAGGCACTGACGATCACCACCTGATGCCCTTCTTTACGGTGCCAGTCCAGCTTCGACCGGGCTTCTGGTCGTATAATTCGGTCGATCCGCTCCAAGGAATAGTACCTGCAATCCCGCTGGAAATCACAATATGCGGTCGTGCCGTAAAAGGTGCCAAACAATCGCTCCTTGGCCTGATGATTGCTGACCAACCCACCGGAATATGCGGCTAAAATTTTAAAGTTTTTAAGTATTCCTAAACAGAAACTGACGATGCCGAACCGATATAAAAGAAATGATTTGAAGGTATCCATATGCGTTATGGTGCCATCGAAATCAAACAGGGCAATGGTATTGTACGTGGTCATCTAGAAAAAAACCTTCGCCAATTTCAAAATCCCTTGCTTCCATGGCACCCGATGTGAAATTCCCGATTGTCCTTTTATCACTTCAATGTTTTTCAGGTACCATTCATAATTTCGGATCAAGGCCTGCTGATTGGAATATTTCGGTTGAAAAGCAAGCTTTTGCTCTGCTTTTTCAATAGAAACAAAGGAGTCCTTCGAGGCGGTTTCATATACCCATTTGTACAAGGGAGAAAGTTTCAGCAGTTCGAGAAGCCTCAACATCATGATTGCCGGCGCTGCCGGCAACGAGATGATTCGCTTGCTATGGCCAGCATAGTCAAGTACAGCCTGATAGTCTTCCCGCATGGTTGCAAACTCTTTTGCACCAATATTGAATGTATCATTGACCACCTGCTCATCCAATGCCGTGCAGAGATATATTGCCTCGCATAAATCCTCCACATCCAACAACTGATATCGGTTTTTGCCATTGCCAAGCATGGGAAAATTCTTGCCATCCCGGGCCCAGTCATAAAAAAGGGCAAAAACCCCAAGGCGTTCCGGTCCAATAAATGATTTCGGCCGGATGATGGGTACAACCATCCCCTTGTCACGATACTTCAAACATTCTTCTTCCGCCAAAATTTTTGCCTTGCCATATGGACCGACACCGTCAAGTTTATCGTTCTCCCGAAGTGGATGGTGATCTGGTATCCCATAAACTGCCGTTGAAGATACGTGAATAAATCGCTGGACACCACCCTGTTCAGCCGCCGCCAGGAGATTGTTGGTCCCATCAACATCCGTAGTATAGATATCTTCAGGTTTGTAAAGCGGCAAAGCGGCGGCTGTATGTACAACAATGTCTACACCGGCCATAGCATCGCTCACGAACTCTTTGTCACGTATGTCTCCCTTTATGAAAGTAACCGCATGTCTGGTATCGGCATAATCGAAATCGGCAATATCATAAACAACAATATCCTCAACACCCTTATGCAACAAGAACCTTACCAGGTTAATGCCAAGAAAACCTGACCCACCTGTGATGAAAAATTTTTTCTTAACAAATAAGTCTGTTGAATACTGCATCATCATATATCTTCCTCTTAACTGACTGTAATCACATCTTTTATCTGGCAAGTATGGGTAAATTCATAACAAACAATCAGTGTTCTGACCGGCGTACAGACCCCTAGCTTCAGGTGGTATATGTAAATACGGTTGTTACGGGTTTATCAAAAATTGAAGTAAAGGAATTCTGAGGTGGACCCCTTGGTATAGACAACTTTTCCAGTAGTTAAGCTATAGATATGGGGTTTAAAATTTTAAAGTTAAAATGCTTTTCGGGGAGGGCAGTCCCCACCCGCTTTGAGGCCTCGATAAAAAATTAGGCTCTCAAGCAGCCACCGAAACTAACACCTGATAATACACTTTATTTAGTGTTTTGTCACCTAATGATTGGTGAAACCTTCCCGATTGTAAAATGCAAACCAGTTAGTGTCCGTTCGGAAACTCCGGATTTGGCAAGCGGCAAACGTACCCGCCTGGTTTCCGGTTGACTTTGGTCCGACAGTACCCCCCTACAACCATAGTCGGGTTGATTGTCTGTTGCAGATTAATCGGTGAAAGTGAAATCTCACGATAACAGTATCTCTTCCACATAAAAAGACAGCCAAATCACCTTCATAATGATAGGCAACCCGGCTGTCTTTTAGGTTTTTGAGACAAGAGTCTTGGTTTTCCAAACCCGCATTTCAGCGAGAGTGTTTTACAATTATCTCTTTATTAGGCAATCAAAAACCACAAATAAAAGCAAGCTTTAGTTAGTGATTAACACCTAAAATAACCGACCAACAAGGGATGATCCTCCACCAACCTCGATTTAACTACCGGTTTTTGATCACCCAATCGGCATCGGCCACCGTGCCGATATAGGCGCTGCCGGTGTAGCCGGTGTCAGCGAACGTCCAACGAAAAAGAACACCAGTATTAACATTACGCCAGATGATGTCTCCGTAGCCGTCGCCGTTGAAATCGCCGGAACAGGCAATCTGCCAGTTCATATCGGGAATCGTACCGATATATTGCGAGGTGATATGGCCACCGGCGTCCGGATGCCAGATGACCATCTGGCCGGTAGCATGGTTGCGCAGGTAGATGTCGTCGTTGCCGTCGCCGTCAAAATCAGCGAAGGTTTCAAAAACCCAGTCGGCATCGTTCAGGGTTCCGGCATAGACACTGTGATCAAAACCGGTGGCGTTCATGTACCAGATAAACATCACCCCGGTAGCTGAATTGCGCCAGAGGATATCGGCAATGCCGTCGCCGTTGAAGTCGGCCGGGCCGTAAATCTGATAGGCGAGATCGCTGACTGTACCCAGGTAGCGCTTGTCGGCAATACCGTTTTTATCCAGGCACCAGATAAACATCTGGCCTGTAGTTTTGTGGCGCCAGAGGAGATCAACCTTAGCATCGCCGTTGAAATCAGCCGGGCCGTATAGATCATAGGCAGCCAGGTCGGCGGTACCCAGCGACAGTTCGTTGCTGAAACCACCGACATTAATGAACCAGATTTTCAGTTCGTTGGTGACTTCGTTGGTCCAGAGGAGATCGGCAAGACCGTTGCCGTTGAAGTCGCCGGTGCCGAAGACCTGCCAGTCGAGGTCATCCTCGACCGGCAGGCTGACGATACTGACCAGGGCTGTGGTGTGCAGCCGAAACAAAGAGCCAGCGCCGGTGGAAACGTTGTGCCAGCAGAGATCGGCAATCATGTCACCGTTGAAATCATCCAGATCCACTCGGCGCAGGGGTAGATATACATCATCAATCCAGGCCCCATCGGCACCTTGGGAGATGCTTCCGTCCTTGCTGTACTCCCAGGAAAAGACATGGCGTCCGGCAGTGATATATGTCCGGGAAAAAGTATAGGGAATGTTCCCGGACCAGGAACCAGCCGGCCGACCGTCGATATAGAAATTCAGAGAATCAAAACCTTCCTCCGAATCCACTGAGTACCAGAAGGTCATGATGCCGGCATTGCACAAGACCGTGGTTTCAAAAGTCGAGGATTGACTATGGGTCAGGAGCGGCGATTCGCCATCCCACAGACCATTGCGGGGATTGTCACCGGCGATGGCCCAGGAAGCATCGCCATAGCTGTGCCAGGAAATGCCGCTGGTAATCCACGGCTCAAAGTCCTCGACAACCAGGAATGTGGCTGCCGCACCCACAACCAGATTAAAATCAGACACATTGCACTGGCTGCTAGAGTTATCCCCGACGGAGAGGACGGTACCATCGCTTTTGAGGCCCACAGTGTGGGCGCCCCCGGCGGTCACTTGGACGATATCGGACCAGCCGACCACATTGCATTGACCGAGATCATTCCACCCAACGGAGAGGACGGTACCATCGCTTTTGAGGCCCACCGTATGGTAATTACCAACGGCCACCTGAACGATGTCTGTCCAACCACTTACATTGCTCTGACCGATGTCGTTATTCCCCACATAGACGACGGTACCGTCGCTTTTGAGGCCCACAGTGTGGGTAACCCCTGCAGCCATCTGGATGACGTCTGTCCAGCCACTTACATTGCACTGGCCGATGTCGTTATTCCCCACAGCGACAACGGTGCCGTCGCTTTTGAGGCCCACCGTGTGATCGTATCCGGCGGCCACCTGGACGATGTCGCTCCAGGTACTGACATTGCACTGGCCGATGTCGTTATTCCCCACGGCAACGACGGTGCCATCGCTTTTGAGGCCCACAGTGTGGTCGCCCCCAGCGGCCACCTGAACGATATCACTCCAACTGCTCACATCGCACTGGCCGTTATCATTCAACCCCACGGCGACAACGGTCCAGTCACTTTTGAGGCCCACAGTGTGGGAGATACCTGCTATCACCTGGATGATGTCGCTCCAGGTACTGATATCGCACTGGCCATACATATTGTACCCAACGGCGACAACGGTGCCGTCACTTTTCAGACCCGCAGTGTGGTTGTCCCCAGCGGCCACCTGGATGATGTTATCGGACCAACCGGAAACATTGCACTGGCTGAAGCTGTTAGCCCCCACAGCGACAACGGTGCCGTCGCTTTTAAGGCCCACCGTGTGGGCGTCCCCAGCGACCACCTGGATGATGTCGGTCCAGTCACTTACATTGCACTGGTCGATGTCGTTATTCCCCACGGCGACGACGGTGCCGTCGCTTTTAAGGCCCACCGTGTGGTCGCCCCCAGCGGCCACCTGAACGATATCACTCCAACTGCTCACATCGCACTGGCCGTCATAATTCCGCCCCACAGCGACAACGGTGCCGTCGCTTTTAAGGCCCACCGTGTGCCCGCCCCCAGCGGCTACCTGGATGATGTCGGTCCAACTGCTCACATCGCACCGTCCGTCATAATTCAATCCCTCAGCGACAACGGTGCCATCACTTTTGCGGCCCACCGTGTGGTGGTCGCCGGCGGCCACCTGGATGATGTCGGTCCAACCACTCACATTGCACTGGCCGTCACCGTTATCTCCCACGGCGACGATAGTGCCGTCATTTTTGCGGCCCACAGTGTGGGCGTATCCGGCGGCCACCTGGACAATGTCGCTCCAGGTACTGACATTGCACTGGTCGCGATCATTCAATCCCACCGTGACGACGGTGCCGTCACTTTTAAGGCCCACCGTGTGCCCGCTACCGGCGGCCACCTGGATGATGTCGGTCCAACCAGAAACCTCGCACTGGCCGTAACTATTCAATCCCTCAGCGACGACAGTGCCGTCGCTTTTGAGGCCCACCGTGTGGTAGTCACCCGCCACCACTTGCGGCGTAGCGCCCCAGACCCCGGCCGGCAGCAGCCAGACCAGGAAAAACATCATCGTAACTGCGTAGCGTTGCAACCGTTTGCTATTCATCATCATCTCCTCCCCCTTTCCCACCAAAAAAATATGACTCTGCCGGCAAAACACGTTGTTTCCCCTTCACATAACATTGAAATAGCGACATCACGATGATGCTTTTTCGGTTTGTCCGTTCACCGGTTCCCGATCACCCAGTCGGCATCGGCCACCGTACCAAGGTAAGTACTGCCGGTGTAGCCGGTGTCGTTGAACGTCCATCTAAAAAGAACGCCGGTATTGACGTTGCGCCAGATGATGTCTCCGTAGCCGTCGCCGTTGAAATCGCCGGAACAGGCAATCTGCCAGTTCATATCGGGAATCGTACCGATATATTGCGAGGTGATGTGGCCGTCGTCGGCCGGGTGCCAGACGGCCATCTGGCCGTTGTTATGGTTGCGCAGGTAGATGTCGTCGT
>JAOZKP010000553.1 GCA_029935295.1 bacterium
GATGGGTCTCCGAACTGACCGGAGAGGAGATTGTCAGATCCGTTTCCCGCAGAATCCCATTGCGGTCAATCCGCCCGCAATAGATATCGTGATCGGTAACACTGTTTTCATATTCCCAGGCAACCAGATATTCGCCAACTGTTACATTGTAGGCGACCGTAGGATTTTCCCGATAGTTGTCGCCATCCCAGGAGATTGCAAAATTGCCGCCAAGATGATTGCCGCTGTCATCTATGAGCTGACCGTAGATATCCCTAGCTGCCCCCCAACCCCAACGGTGATCTTCCCAGACAACCAAGAATTCTCCACTGTTCTGGTTGCAGGCAATCTTCGGCTTTATCAAATCCTGATCCCAAGTTGCAATGGCGAATTCACTGTTAAAAGCAGTGCCGTCTGTCTGATAAAGACGGCCATAGATATTGTAATGACCATTGGACTGTTTCTCCTGCCAGGCGGTCAGATAGTGCTGACAGGTGGAGTCCCAACTAACATCCGGAGACAGTTCATCTCGACTGCTGTCGGCAATCATTATCAATGTACCTATTTTCGTTCCAGCAAGATCCAGACGCTGAGCGTAGACATCCCGATTGCTGTCGCTGTGACAGTAATTCCAGACTACCAGGTACTCACTAATTTCCGGATTGATACAGATAACAGGCGAAATATCATTTAATGGTAGCGTCGAAATGGCAAAAGTGCTTCCAATCAGGCTTCCATCTACAGCAACCCGGCGCCCCCAGATATCATTCTGGGCAAATTCTCCGATGCCCTCAAGCTGCTGCCAGACAACTATAAATTCTCCTGTTGCCTGATTAAAACTGACAACAGGAGAGTTTTCATCAGAATCTGAATTGGTAATAACAAAGCGACTTCCGACCGGAGTACCGTCTCCAGCAATCCTCTGAGCATAGATATCATTATCTGAAGCCGAATATTCATGTTCATATACCATCAGGTACTCACAAGCTTCTGGGTTGTAAGCGAGAGACGGGCACTTTTCATCCTCGTCATTTGTAACAATAGCAACATCATCGGCCCATGCGAGAGGGCAAGCCATGAAGCATATGAATATTATTGCCAGACAAATTTTCAAGACTGTTCTCATAACCTTACTTCCGCTACAATTATCTATAAACTCTACTTTTTCTGCCAAGCTTGTACTTAAGACGTGCTTCGATCTCGACATTGGAACCGAGGTCAGAGCGCATTTCTTGTATACGGGTTTGATATTCACAAAAAAAGACAGCAACGTTACCTGAATAGCTACAGGCAACCCGGCTGTCTTTTAGATTTTGGAGACAAGACCCGTGGCTTTCCGAACCCGCCTTTCAGCGGGAGTGGTTTTCACTAAATGTCTTTAATATATGATATATTGATCTACGTTGGAAAAGTCAAGCGTATTTGATTAATATTTAGCACTGCCAATATCAACCTTACAACCAAAGCCAAAACAAATGCTTCATCGTAATAAGATGTTTGGCCTATATACGCGTAACAAGCGCCCCATCAAGAAACCCACAAATAAAATAATCTTGAAAATAATCGTTGCTCCTGTGGAATTAACGAGTAGTGCTAGAGAATTTAAGTAAACAACAGAAGAGGTGAAGATAATCATTCCAGAACAACTACCGCTTTATCAAACACCAACTATCGTAACCTCAATTTCTCTGCATCGTAGTTTGACGTCATGGTTAATTGCAACCACCTGCTGCCAGGTTCCCAAAGTAAGTTGCCCTTTCC
>JAOZKP010000554.1 GCA_029935295.1 bacterium
CTGGGCCGCACAGGTGACCTTGCGTGAAGGGGTTGATAAATCATATCACTGGTTTTTGGATAACGAAGACAGTTACAGGAACAAATGAAAAGATCCAAAAAACTTCTTGCTTTCAGCGGGCTTGACGGGGCGGGCAAATCGACCCAGATAGAGCTGCTTGAAAAATATCTGCGTAAACGCGGGGAGAAGCCGGTTTATCTCTGGACTCGCGGCGGCTATACCAGCGGTTTTAACGCGCTTAAATCATTATTGCGCAAATCCGCCAAAGGGGCCGTTCCTCCCTCGGGCCGCACCGAAGAAAGAGAAAAGGCGCTGGGCCGGCCCGCAGTCCGCCGGATATGGCTCGGACTTGCCATTTTGGATCTGATGCGGGTTTATGGTTTGCAGATCAGGTTCTGGAAGATGACCGGTAAAACCGTAATCTGCGACCGCTACCTGGAGGATACCGCCATTGATTTCAGCCTTAATTTTCCGGGCGAGCCTTTTGAAAAATCAATTTTATGGAGACTGCTTACCAAAATAACGCCCGAACCGGATATCACATTTACCCTGCTGGTTCCGGTTGCAGAATCTTTGAAACGATCGGTGCAGAAGAACGAGCCTTTTCCCGATTCTCCGGAAGTATTGGCAGAGCGCTTGAGCCGCTATGAAAAGCTGGCTGAAAAATATTCATGGCTGGTGCTTGACGGCCGCGAGCCCATAGAAACCGTATGGGGGAAAATAGAACAGGCCCTCGAAAGTTGAGCCGGTTACTTAAATTATGCGTATAAGTCTGCTCCTCCAACGAGAACCTTTCGGGGAAATACTGGAAAAAACGCTCTCCGCCTTTTTTACCTCCCGGCTCGAACAGCCGTATGCCGTAACCTGGGCTGAAAATTCCCGGGCCGTAAAATTGACGGGAAACGAGCAGGTCTGGCTCTGCAATCCGTATCTTAATGCCATCTACCGGCCCGATGCCGGGCCTGAAACCCTGGAACCGGCCCTGCGTGAATTCAGCCGGAGTCTGGTCGCCTGGCGCCGGCCTTTGCAAAAACTTTACTGTCGTCTTGCCGCCGGCCCCATTACCGCGAAATGGCTGAGTCCTATCCGGGTCATTTTTTCCCCGCCCTTACCCCGGGCCGGAGAACTGTTAATCGTGGGCGGCAACCACCGCATCCGTATTCTGGACCGGAACCGGGGGCTTTCATACGTCATAACCAAACACGGCTTTGATCCCACGCGGATCAGAAATGAAATTTCATTCCGTCGGGCGCATCCGGAACTGCCGATTCCGGCCCTGGTTGAAACCGCGGACGACGGCACCTGGTACAGCGAAAAATACATCGCCGCAACTCCCATCAACCGATTGTCCGACCCCGGCCGGGCAAAGCCGCTGCTGGCCCGGGCCGTGCAGGCAGTTAAAAATCTTGCCGCAGATACGGCAGCAGAGATGCCGCTGAACGACTATTGTCAAACACTGCAACAGGAAATCCGGGGCCGCATCGCGGGAAGCCATCTTCTCTCTGAGCAGCAGAAAAAAAAGCTTAACTCACAGTGCGATTCAATTATCCGGCTGATCGATAAAGAGAACCCGGACGCGTCCACCCTGACTGCCGCACAGACGCACGGAGATTTTCAGTCGGGCAATATCCTGATCGAAGATAACCGAATCTGGCTTATAGACTGGGAGTACACCAAAAAAAGACAATCAGCCTATGACGGGCTGGTTTATGCTTTTAGCTCACGCTTTCCCAACGG
>JAOZKP010000021.1 GCA_029935295.1 bacterium
AGCTTTAGTCGCCGGATAACCGACTTTCTTCATTAAGGGATTTGTAAATGTTCCGGTGGTTACAATATTGGCAATACTTGAACCGGAAACCATACCCGTAAATCCACTCGCCAAGACTGCAGCTTTTGCCGGACCGCCCTTAAAACGACCTAAGAAACAGAGAGCGAGATCGATAAAAAATTTACCAGCTCCAGCTTTTTCGAGCAATGCTCCCAAAAGAACATAGAGAAATACCACCCGGGCTGAAACATCTAATGGAATCCCGTAAATACCCTCACTCGAGAGGGTAATCTGACTCAAATAGCGAGAGACTGAAACCCCGCGAAAAGCCAATATATCCGGCATATAGGGGCCAAAATAGGCATAGAGACTAAAAGACAGGGCAATTACAGACAACGCCGGACCGAGTGCCCGCCGGGCCGCTTCTAACAGCAGAGCCAATAAAATAACTCCACAGACGACATCGAAAGTTGATGGCATTCCCGCCCGCATGCCAATCTCTTCCCATTGAACATAGAGATAAAGTGCGCTTAACGCCCCGAGAGCCGAACAGAGATAGTCATTCCAGTAGATTCGGTTACGGGCTGAAAGAAATTTAAGAAAGGGCTTAGGCTTTTTGAAAAGGGGAATATTGAGAAAGAGAAGCACTAAAGCAAAAGCTAAATGAATTGACCGGATAGCAATCGAATTAAGCAATAGCCAACTTGATACAGAGAGTTGAAACAGCGACCAGATTACCGCAATAATGGGAACCAAGTGGCTTTCAAAACCGCTTAAAACCCTAAATTCACCGGTCTCTTCGGCAATGATTTCCTGAAGTTCACTGCTTTGCTCCTGATCCTGACTGGCCTTCTCTTCCAATAGTGTCATTTTTAACTATCTCCGGCAGGTGGTTTAAATGACAACCGGCAGAAAAGAGTTATTAAAATACTTTTCTGCCGGTTATTTATAACAATGGGATTTTAACCTTAAAATTACATCAAACCGGCTTCTTTATAATATTTAACCGCTCCCGGATGTAGAGGTGCAGAGAGACCTTCAAGCATATTCTTTTTGGTCAAAACCGAATAGGCTGGATGCAGTTTTTTGAAAGCTTCAAGATTGTCGAAAACCTCTTTGGTAATCGCATAGACAATGTCATCGGAGATATCAGATGAGGTAACCAAAGTCGCTTTAACACCAAATGTCGCCACTTTATCTTCCTTGTTGGTGGCATTAGGATAAAACTTCATCGGAATAAAGGCTTTAGCATAGTAGGGATATTTGGCAATTAAAGACTGAACGTCAGGAATCGGCACAATGTGAACTTTGATGCGGCCGGCAGTGGCTTCTTTAATGGAACCGTTCGGGTGACCAACGGTGTAGAAAAAAGCATCAATCCGTTCATCCTGAAGTGCACTCGCGGCTTCAACCGCTTTAATATATTCAGCCTGAATGTCTTTTTTCTCATCAAGACCGGCAAGTGCCAGAGCATCACGAGAGTTACCCAACTGACCGGAACCGGGGTTGCCGATGCCAATTCTTTTGCCCTTCATATCGGCAATAGAGTTAATCCCGCTCGCATCACTGGCAATCAGGGTAATCGACTCCGGATGAATACTGAAAACCGCCCGCAATTTTTTCTGGGCTTTACCTTTCCACTCTTTCATGCCGTTAACTGCCTGGTACTGACGGTCAGACTGAGCAATACCAAATTCCAGATCACCATTGAGAACGGCGTTAATATTAAAAACTGAACCGCCGGTTGATTCAACCGTGGCTTTCATATTGTAGATTTTAGCTTTTTTGTTAACCATCCGGCTGATCGCGCCGCCGGTCGGATAGTAGACCCCGGTAACCCCGCCGGTACCGATTGTTACAAACTGAATCCGGGCCATTGAAGCACTCGGTGCCAGCAACAGAGCCAACCCAAAACAGAGAACCAACAACAATACTTTTTTCATTTTTCATCTCCTTAAAAATGTTTTTGGTTAAAAAAACTTATCACCCACAACTCGCAATTTGCAAAACATCTAACACCATACAGGATTTCAGGAAAAATAGTCAACTGCATTCGCAAAAATAATTCGCCCAGGGCCATTTTTCTGCCCGTCGACGCCCGGATTAAGTGCTGAATCCTCGGGCCAGGAGGGCAGATGGTGCAAACGAAAAGCCCTTTCCGGATGCGGCATCAGGCCGAAAATACGCCCATCAGCGGCACTTAAACCGGCAATATCATCAAGTGAACCATTAGGATTTGCGGGAAATTCCCCAGCTGCGGACTGATTTTCACTATCAACATAGCGCAGGGCAATCTGCCGCCGCTGCTTAAGTTCAGCCAGGGTTTCAGGCGGCGCAAAAAAACGCCCTTCTCCATGCGCAACCGGAAGGTAAAGCGAATCAACCCCTTGCAGAAAAACTGTATTTGAGTCTGCCGCCGCCAGATTCACCCAGCGACACTCATAACGAGCACTAGAGTTGGCAATCAAGGCAACGCGGCGCTCACCAAAAGAGTTGCCATCCCCGCCCGGCAACAGGCCGAGATTCACCAGAACCTGAAAACCGTTGCAGATCCCTAAAACCAGATGGTCAGCTGCAACAAATTCCATCAACTCCGGCCATAAGGCATGACGCATCTTATTCGCCAGGGCATTCCCGGAACCGGTATCATCACCATACGAAAAACCACCCGGGACCACAAATATCTGATAATCATTCAGCTGGTTCGGAGCCGCAATCAGATCGTTGACATGCACGATCTTTGGTTTTGCCCCGCACGCCTGAAAAGCGTAAGCGGTCTCCTCCTCACAATTAATCCCGTAACCAGTTAACAATAAAACTGCAGGTTGTGCCATTTATATAAATCTCCTAACCCGGCTTATCCAAAGCCAAAATAAGTTATTGTAATTCTAAGATCTCTTTCTTTACCACAGAGAAAAACATCTCATTTAAAATCTCTGCACTTTCTGAAATAAAAAATTCTTGTAACTTCAAATATGATTTGTTGCAAACTGTCTCGATGCGGGGATCGACCTCCAGCGCGGGCATTTATGCCCTGAGCGAGCTGAGCTTGCGACCGAGCATAACGAGGAAGTGCCCTTGGCATCTATCTTCGAAGTGAGTGAAGCAAAGTTCGACGCCATTTGTAGTCATTTTATGACAAAACTAAAAACCGGCAAAAGTCGAGCGATAGGCATCAAGCAGTTCCGGCGTGGTTGTCTGCACCACAAGATTATCGTTCTGCCGAATTTCAATCAGGTTGTCAGTCCGCACCTGGCCCAATTTCCGGCAACTGAATGCTGCAAAATCCTGCTCCAGGGCGGCGGCAGATTCTGGCGCAACCGTGACCAGAAAACGACCCGGATATTCATTAAAAAGAAAAAGGTCGAGACGTTCTGCTAACGGAATTTCCAGCTCAAACCCAAAACCTTCAGCGAGTGCCCCCTTACCGACGGCGAGAGCCAGCCCACCCTGAGCCAGCGGATAAACAGACCGGAGGCGACCATTCGCCAGCCAGTTCTCAATTTCAGCATAGAACGGCAATTGTGCTGCCGGTAAAAATTTCGGCGCCCGACCCCAAGTGTTTTCCGCAACCAGTTCCTCTTCCCGCAACAGCGCCAGATATTCACTGCCGCCGAGCTCGCAACGCTCTAAATCTTCAGCCGCCAGCAAATAGATATAGTCACCGGGTTTGACAAAAGCGAAAGAGCGCACCCGCTTAACCTCAGGCACAACGCCAATGGCCGAAATCAAAATTGTCGGCGGTACTGAGATCGCAACCGGATTATCATCGGCATCAAAACCGTGAAAATCGTTATACATGCTGTCCTTTCCCGAGATAAACGGGGTCGCATACGCAACCGCAGTCTCATAACAGGAACGGACACACTCTTTCAACTGCCAGAGACGCTCCGGGTCATCGGAGGAGCACCAGCAGAAGTTATCAAGCAGAGCAATATGGGCCAGAGGGGTTCCTACCGCCAGCAGGTTGCGCACGGCCGTATCGATAGCGGTCGCCGCGGCCGCATAAGTATTAATATCACTCAGAGCCGGATAAAGACTTTCGGAAAGAGAAACCCCTTTTTCAGACTCCGGCAGAGGCTGAACTACGGTGGTAAAACCATCAATCTGGTCACTACCGATTAAAGGTTTTAAAACAGTTCCGCCCTGAACCTCAAAATCGTACTGCTGTGAAATATAAGCGTGCGAAGCCAGATTAAGCCGTTTAAACATCTTGATAAAAAGCTCTTTCAGTTCAAGGTCTTTAAGTTCCGGCAGAACCACATCATTTTCGATATCAGGACATATTCTGCTCTTAAGCTGTTTTGCCGGCAGGCCGTCATGGAGAAATTCAAGCTCCATATCCATCACCGACTCACCCTGATAGCTAACCTGACAGCGACCGGAAGCCGTAAATTCACCAATTACGGTGGCCTCAACCCCGCGACTCTGCATCAGTTTTTCCAGCTCCAGCCATTTTTCCGGCGGCACTGCCAGCGTCATCCGCTCCTGGGACTCACTGATCCAGATTTCCCAGGGAGCCATCCCCGGATATTTAACCGGCACTTTTTCGAGATCAACCCGGCAGCCGCCGCATTCACGCGCCATTTCAGCAACCGAACAAGAGATGCCGCCAGCGCCGTTGTCAGTAATACTGCTATAAAGATTACGCTGCCGCGCCTCTTTGACAATTGCATCGGAGAATTTTTTCTGGGTTATCGGATCACCGATCTGGACAGCGGTTGCCGGACTGCCGCCGGTTAAAGCTTCGGAGGAGAATGTAGCTCCGTGAATTCCATCAAGCCCGACCCGGCCCCCGAGTACGACAATATAGTCACCGGGTAGTGCGGCTTTTTCATGGCTTGGACGACCTGCTTCAGTTATGCGCGGCAGAAGTCCGACGGTACCGACAAAAACCAGCGGTTTACCTTTATAGCCGGGATGAAAAGTCAGAAAACCCTGAGTTGTGGGAATCCCGGAACAGTTGCCGCCGACCCTAACGCCATCAACAATGCCATCTAAAATCCGCCGCGGCCGCAGCGCCTGATTAGTCCGGTTTTTAGAGCGGTACAAGGGTTCACTGTCACCCGGATCGGCAACACAGAAACCGTAGCGATTAATTATCGGCTTGGCCCCGAGACCGAAACCGACGGTGTCGCGGTTAACCCCGACAATCCCGGTAATTGAGCCGCCAAAAGGGTCAAGTGCAGAAGGGGAGTTGTGGGTCTCAACTTTGTCAGTCACCAGATAGTCATCGTCAAATATAATCCCGCCGGAGTTATCAACAAAAACCGAGACACAGATATCATCAGCCCCGCGTTTTTCCCGAATTTCCCGGGTCGCACCCTTGATATAGGTTTTATACAGACCATCTTCCAGCTCATCCAAAGCGGCCGCAAAGATTGTATGTTTGCAATGCTCAGACCAGGTCTGGGCCAATGCCTCGAGCTCAAGATCGGTCGGCGTGCGTTTTTCAACTTCAGCAAAATAATTGGCAATAGTTTGCAGCGATTCAAGATCCAGCGCCAGGGGCCCACGCCGTACCGGCTGCCCGGCGCTGTCGTAGTGATCAATAATGCCGCCTCGACCCAACGCCACAAGTTCACTCTCCGGGATATCAAGTTCGACCCGGCTTACACCTTTTCCGGTACCGAGCTGTACCCGGGGAATCACTAAATCCATCCCCGATTCCGCCTCATAACGGGCTCTGTCTTTCCACTCCAGACGTTCGATCAGAGAATTAGCGAGAAAGCGGCCGATTAAACGGTAATCATTATCGGTAAGATTTTTTGCTTGAATATAGTAAATTTTACTTGAATAAATTCCCTGTTCCGGCGACAACGGCAGACCCCAGGCGTCAGCCAGCGTTTCCGCTGCAGTATGGGCGATATTATCCGTCACTCCCGGCAAAAAACCAACTTCTAAAATGGTGTCCGCCGTACCTGCCGGCCGCACCCCGTCAATCAAAACGTCATGGATTACCGGGTTCAAAAGTAACGCCGCTGCTTCATTAAGCTGCTTATGACTGAATTCACCCTCCAGCGCATAAACCTCTGAGAGCCAGATATTTTCGATAGTTGTCGAAAGCTCCAAAGCATTCAATTTATCCCGCAGCAATCGCCCTCGGGTGTCAAGCTCAGCATCGCGAAAAAAAATCTCGAGACGATGACCAGTTAAGCTGTTTTTCATAAAATAAACCTTAAATAATTAATTTGTTCAGCATGACACCATAAAGCTATAACAAATGGTATCGAACATTGCTTCGCCCTCGTTCCGTTTAAATTCCTGCATCGGGTTTTTTAAACCCGGCAGTCATTTATCGTAAACGGGGTCAAAGCTAAAGCAATGACCCCAATCGAGACAGGTCGAGTTTTTGTCTGTTATGTGGCGATCGGGGTCATACTTGACATTTGCGTTTCCCAGCAACATGCACCCTGTCGGGCACAAGCGTCCCAGTTTGGGTGTCAACCTCGCTTTCTCGATCGGGGTCATACTTGATATTTGTGTTTCCCAACAACATGTCAAGTTTGACCCCAGTTACGGAGGGGCGAAGCCTAAGCCCGCACCCTCGCAATTTTTTTGGTGCCTTTTGGTTTAACTCAGAAAGTTGAGTTACAAATAAATTAACATACACGTAAAATCATAGATGGCTAAGTAAAAATCTATATACAAGATGCACCCTTTAGGGGTGCGACACTATCATTATTCGTTCTCCGTCAGAATCTTGATGTAAGGCAGCTCACGATATTTTTCATTGTAATCAAGTCCGTAGCCAACAACAAAGGCTGCGGGAATCTCCAGGCCGCAATAATCCGGTGTCATTTCAGTTCGGTTGCACCCTGATTTAGATAATAAAACACAAGATTTCACTTGAGCTGCCCCGTTTTCCAAAACCCAGGAGACTACCTCTTTCAAAGTCAGGCCGGTATCGAAAATATCATCAACTACAATTACGTTACGCTGCTGACAAAAGGAATCATCAGCGGCAATCTGTTTAATTGCGACCTTGCCACTGCTGGCCGTACCGACATAGCTGCTAACCTGCAGATAATCAACTGCCAAATCAATCTGATGACAGCTCAGCTCACGACAAAGATCTGCCAGAAAAGGCTGACAACCCTTTAAAAGGCCAAGCAGTAATACAGATTTCCCCTTAAAGTCAACGGCAATTGCCGCCGCCAGCTCAGTCACCACTTTTTTCAGGTCACTCTCACTGTAAAGAACTTCCACCATAGTTTCTCCTTATCGCTTGTCGTCTAAACGAAAAGGGCCGACTTGTCAAGAAGGGAAGGATTTTTCTTGACTCAAATCGCTTACGCGTCTATATGATGCCCCGAATCTTAACTATATAATAGTAATATAAACTCTATAGTCTGAACCATTATGTTTACTGGCATCATCGAAGAAATCGGCACCGTCAATAATACCAATATGGCGGCTGGCTCAGGTGAGCTTAAAATTGCCGCCCGGCTTGTTTTGGATGACGCCAAACTCGGAGACAGTATTGCCGTCAATGGGGTCTGTCTCACAGTCACTAATATTAACAGTTCAGAAGTAAGCTTTGATGTTTCAGCTGAGACCTTGCGGCGCTCCAATCTCGGAGCTTTAAAGAGAGGAAACCGGGTTAACCTGGAACGGGCTCTGGCGGCTGACGGCCGTTTCGGCGGACATATGGTCTCAGGCCATATTGACGGCACCGGCACCTTGATTAAAAAAAGGGATGAAGGTAATGCCGTTATCTTCACTTTCAAAGCTCCGCCCGCAATCATGCACTATCTGATTGAAAAAGGCTCGGTTGCGATTGATGGCATCAGTTTGACTATTACCGGCTTAGACAATGAGAGTTTCAGCGTCGCTGTAATTCCGCATTCACTGCAGCAGACTACTTTGGGAAGCAACAGAATCAGCGCAACTGTTAATCTCGAAAATGACCTTATTGCAAAATATATCGAGAAACTGATCCAACCGGAAAACAGTAAAGAAAAAAAGTCTCAACCAGGCTTAAACCTGAAGTTGCTGCAGCAACACGGTTTTGCCTAAGTCAAAACCTAACAAATTGAAAGTTGAATTGTAACTATTCAACGTAAATATAAAAAATTTATTTACCACTCGTTCGCTTCACTCACTAGAGAACACAGAGAGAAAAAAGTTGACAGCAACTCATCTCTCCTCTGTGAATTCTGTGTTCTCTGTGGTGAAAAGGGCTTCACTGAATAGTTACGTGGAATTAACATTATAAACAGGAAATCTAATGGTTATCTCACGAATTGAAAATGCGTTAAATGATATTAAAGCCGGGAAGATGGTAATTCTGATTGATGATGAAGATCGCGAGAATGAAGGCGATCTGGTGATGGCCGCAGAGAAGGCGACTCCTGAAGCAATTAATTTTATGGCTAAATACGGCCGCGGTCTGATCTGTCTGTCTCTCACTGAAGAACGTGCTGATTTGCTGAATCTGCCGCCGATGGTCTCCGAAAACACAGCCCAGTTTGAAACTGCTTTTACAGTTTCAATTGAAGCCCGCCGCGGCGTCACCACCGGAATATCGGCTGCCGACCGCTGCCATACTATTCTCACGGCAATTGATGAACACAACGGTCCCCACGATCTTGCCCGACCCGGCCATGTTTTTCCTTTGCGGGCCAGAAAAGGCGGGGTTTTAGTACGTACCGGACAAACTGAAGGCTCGGTCGATTTAGCCCATCTTGCCGGTCTGAAGCCGGCCGGAGTTATCTGTGAAATAATGAATGATGACGGAACCATGGCGCGCCTGCCGGAATTGAGAATATTTGCCGATAAACACAATCTTTCAATTATTTCCGTTGCTGATCTGATTGAGTACCGGATGCGCACTGAATCTCTGGTTCGTAAAGCAGTTCGGGCCAAACTGCCGACCCGTTACGGCGAGTTTGAAATTATTGTTTACGAAAATCAACTCGACAAGTTTGAACATTTAGCCCTTGTTAAAGGTGATATCTCCAATGATGAGCCGGTTTTAGTGCGGGTCCATTCGGAATGTTTCACTGGCGACACTTTAGGCTCACTCCGCTGTGACTGTGCCGACCAACTGCACACCGCTATGCAACGCATTGAAAAAGAGGGACGCGGCGCTATTCTTTACATGCGTCAAGAGGGACGCGGGATTGGCCTGGTAAATAAATTGCGAGCCTACTGTCTCCAGGAACATGGCCGGGATACAGTTGAAGCCAATGAAGAGCTCGGTTTCAAACCTGACCTACGCAACTATGGCGTTGGCGCCCAGATGCTGGTCGATTTAGGAATCAAAAAAATTCGCCTGCTGACCAACAACCCAACTAAAATTGTCGGTCTTCAGGGCTACGGTATTGAAATTGTCGAACGGGTCTCACTTGAGTGTACCCCGAACGACACCAACATTGAATACCTGCAAACCAAACGGGAAAAAATGGGCCATCTCCTTAATCAGGTTCCTGAACATAAAGAAGAGTTACACAAACACTAAGAAAGGTAAAAAGTTATGATTAAATATTTCGAAGGCACACTCAACCAGAGTGGCGGTGCCAAAGTTGCAATTATCAACAGCCGCTTTAATAGTTTTATCTGTGAGCGCCTGCAGGAAGGCGCCATTGATGCCCTGAAACGGCACGGTATAGCGGATGAGCAGATTGCTGTCTATAAAGTCCCCGGCGCTTTTGAAATCCCGCTGCTGGCAAAAAAACTCGCTGATTCCAAAAAATATGACGGAATAATCTGTCTCGGTGCTGTAATTCGCGGCGATACACCCCATTTTGACTATGTTGCGGCTGAAGTCAGTAAAGGCATTGCCACTGCCAGTATTGAGAGCGGCGTCCCGATTGCTTTCGGTATTTTGACGACAAATACGATTGAACAGGCAATTGAACGGGCCGGCAGCAAAGCCGGTAATAAGGGCTGGGATGCGACCGTGACTCTGCTTGAAATGATTGACCTGCTAAGCCAGGTTTAAACTAAGAAATGGCCAATAAACGACGCAACGCCCGCGAGGCGGCACTCCAGATTCTCTATATGCTGGAGCGCGGCCAACCCAAAAAAGAGACTGAGTCGGTTGTCCGCTACTGGGAACATGACTGGGTCGTGGAGAGTGACTGCCACCTCTGCCCGGAAGATTGCAGCGACCGCGAGAAACCTAAAAGCCGCTTTTCGAAGCCGATCAACCACCAGGCAGAAAGTGCGTTCACGAAACAGCTGGTCGAAGGCGTACATAAAAATTCAGAAAAAATTGACCAGGAAATCAGCCAGCACTCACACAACTGGAAACTTAACCGGATGTCATTTATCGACCGCAATATCTTAAGAATTGCCATCTTCGAAATTATCTTCTGTGACGAAATTCCGCTCAAAGTCTCAATCAACGAAGCCATCGAAATCGCCAAAACCTACGGCGACAAGAACTCCGCCCCCTTCATCAACGGTATTCTTGACCAGATAAGATAAGCCTTTCGTTTATAAAAAATGGTCGCCCACAAAAAAAGCCACTCCCGACTGGGAGTGGCTTTTTTTGTTTCATTTTACCGGTCGTGATAACGACTGGTTATTTAAAGAATCAACTCTTTTTTGCAGGCGCCTGGATACCTACTTTTTTGGCGGAGTGGTCGCGGCCTAAAAAATAATTTGCCCAGGAAGAGGTGTGGAAGAAATCCCAATTTGGCGGCGGCACCAAATTGTCTTCAATTTTGCCCTCTTCACCATAATTTTTCAGGCGGTCGTAGGCCTGAACCCAGACACACTTTTTCTCGTTCGGGTAGACCTCGCACCAACCCTCATAACTACCACCGCATGGACCGTTGCGCTGATTTTTCGGACATTGCGACATGGGACAGATATAAGCCACATCCGCCAAGGCACAATCTCCACAGTCCATACATTCAAAAAGGGCGACTTTGGAAAGGTGCTCAACCAGACGAAAAAAACCACTTTCAGCACTCTTATCCACCAGTTTTTGGGTTACTTTGAACATCAAACCTCGCGGTTCAAAACAGCTATTATGCACCAATCGAGAAAATTTATAACTGAAAGGTACTTCAGGACGAGCTGTACGCGGAGCTTGACTTTCATTGTTAAGCAACCCATCCGATGCCCTCTTGAAATAGTAAAATCCGGCTTTCTGGGGAAAATCAAACTCACTCATAACATCCTGCCATCCCGATACCAACTCCTCACCCTGTTCGATTATCTGAACGACATCATCAAAACTAACCCCAAGACCACTAATATGAACCCCATCATAGCCCATACCTTTCATAAAGGCATACATCTTGGAACTTCTCAATAAACGCGCAGCCTTACCCTTATCCTCCGCCTTGCGCTCACCATCAAGAATTTCGACAAGCTTGTCAGTTACAACACAACCCGGTACCATATTACGACTCATCGCCCGCCCTGCACCAAAGGGCAAAACATAGATGTTACCAATAAAAGGCACATCATAGCCCGCTTGCTTTTTCAACTGAACAAGTTCGTGAAATTTGCGGGCATCATAGCCTGTCTGGGTAATAATAAACTTGGCCCCAGCAGCAATCTTCTTCTTTAATTTATAGTACTGCAGCATCTGCTCCGATTCGAGTTTTTTAAATGGTGAAGCCACCGCACCCGGAAAAAAATTGGTAGTCTTGAGTTTAATCAACCCCTTCATACCCGGATACTCAAGCCCATCATTCATAGCACTAATCAACTGCAGCACATGTATAGGATCGAGGTCATAAACCGGACGCGAACGCCCCTGAAAACCACTCGCCGGATAATCTCCACTCATAACCAGAAGATTAGCAACCCCGCTGCGCTCAAGTCCATACAACAAATTCTCAAGCTGATTCCGGCTTTTATCTTTACAGGTAAAATAAGCCATTGGTTCGATTCCCAGCTTTTTAACCTCAGCCCCCATAATCTCCGATGAAATAGAGGGATTACCACCCGGATTGTCTGTGATGGTCAAGGCATCTATCTTACCATAAGCAACCGCCTGTTCGACCTTGCTGATAAAATTTTCCTGAGCTTTTTCAAAAGAACCCCGACCTGGAACCACTTCCCATTCAACTGAAAAATGGTCTTTATTGAGTAATGCCTCGCGATAATGATTATCCATTGCTGACTCCTGACCCGGCATTGCCGGTACCAAAAAAAACTCCGGGAGACCACTGAAAATCTCAACAGAGGCGCACCCGGAGCAATTATAATAGACCCTTCACATAACCGATTATTCAGCGTAACGAGCTTTATAGTCTTCCTGAATCAAAGATCTGCGCGTCTGATTCTGCCACAAGCGTATCGGTTTAACATCCAAAATATTACTGACACGACCTTGTTCTTTCAAACGATTGTAGATATCAGTCCAAGCACAAGGAGTGTTTTTATCAACCTCACAGGTACCATCAATCCGGGTACCACCACACGGACCATTAAAAATCCCTTTTGCACATCGGGTCACCGGGCAAATACCTGCAGTTTCACCCAAAACACACTCACCACAGGTGCGACAATTCTCCTCAAACCAACCAACATTGCGATCAACCCCGCAAAAAACCGTATTCAAGGCCGGGAAAACTGGAATGGAGGTGTAACGTTCAGCCACAAACTGCACCCCGGCACCACATGCCATGGATAAAATGGCATCGTATTGAGAAGCTTTTTCATCCAGATCGGCAAAGAAATCGTAGTTACATTGACGCTCAATTACATAACCGTCAATTTTAAGCGCCGGAATCTCTTTGGTTAGCTCTGCATTCAATTTATTAACCTCTTTCTGACCACCAGCTAAACAAATTGAGGTACAGCCACCACACCCGACATTCAAAACATTATTATAACTCTTGAGCATTTCCTTAATTTCTTCAAAGGGTTTTCTTTCGGCTATAATCATTTCACTCTCCGCAATTGATGTATAAAAGTTTTCTTAACTATTTAATAACATGACAGCCACCACAAATCCGTGGGCCGGTTTCTTTACCTTTTTTAGCTAACTTAGTATGGCAACCAGTACATTTCAAGTGGTAAGCAGCTCGCAATTGTGTCTTGGCATCCCAAGTATGGCAGAAGGCACAACGAATTTCGGCATTACCTTCCTCCAAAGTATCCTCATCGAGAACATTTTCCCCTTTTTTATAGCTATGATGACAGTCGAGACACTCAAGACTATCCATATGTTTTTCGTGCGGAAAATTTACCGGAGAACGCTTTAATTGCTTAAAAGCTTTGCTGTTATTAATAACAAAACTTTCCGGCTGCGCCCAACTTGCAGTCACCCAGACAGTTGCCAACATTAATCCCAAAAACAGTAATATCAAACTCTTTTTTCTCATTGAAGCTTTCTCCTTTGACGTTATAACCAGCTTTCACCCTCATCAAGTTCAGGAAAAACACCTTGGGATCGACAGATACTTCTCGTGAAATCTATCATCCTTGGAATATCAATCCCAATCGGGCAGTAACAACGATGGCAAAGGACACAGTTGTTCCATACCATTCCCTTGATCCCTTCCAGAAATTCACGATCGACGTTACCCTTTTTCTTGTAAAGTTTACCAAGAGAATTAATGACCTTATAAGAAGGCATATATTCAGGATCTCCATCATGCGACATATACAAAAAACAACTTTCAGCGCAGAGACTACAGTGCAGACAATAATTTAATATGTGCTTCATCTCCGGAGCCTTTTTTGCGAGCATCCCGGAAATTTCAGCTCTGTCCACCGCTTTATTATCTTGATCGGACATTGACCTTCTCCATTTTTATCTTTTATTACAAAACTTTTTATTTGGCTTGATTATAAGACCAAACTCTGCTTCCAGCTCCCAAACAATGCTCATAATTCATCTGATATCTATAGAGGAAAAAGAGCAGACCATGTTTGAGTTTAGTAAATGGAATTACTATTAACATCAATTCACCAAGCAAAATATGAAAAATGAGAAAAGTTTCGTAATTCAACAATTGGTGAGTAGCTATATAACCGGTAACAAAAGGAGCAACGACAACAGCGACAATAAAATAGTCATAAAATGTCGTAATAGCTCGCACTCGACGTACAAGAAGTCGTCTGAGAATAAAGAAAAACCCACCGGCGATAACTACCAAAGTCAAGACATCGGCCACCATTTCGGGAAAAACAAAAAGACTGAAACCAAACGACTCTTCAAACAGCACATTATGCCCTAAAACAAATATCGGTAACATAATCAGAAAAACGTGAAAAATCGTAGTCACTACAGTAATTACCGGATGTATCCCAAAAAAACTGTTGCTGATATCTGCCAAACTAAGTGGTCGCGGAAAATCCCCGCCGCCCAGCAAAGCAGCGGGAGGCAAAACCACCTCCCTTACTCTCGTGGATGATAGAAATTGCTGTGCCTGGTAAACCATCCCCAGAACAAAGACAATTAACGAAACCCACACCAGCGGCCCTCTAACAAGACCGTAAATATCCATTGATACCTCCTGATTTATGATACAGAGACAGAGCTTTCAAGCTACCCCCGAAAATAGAGAGTGGCTACTTAATTCAAAGAAGTGCAGCTAACACAGACTAAAGTCCGCAAGCAAGTAACCTTAAATACCAGGTAATTTTTTTGTTATAAATTCAAGAAAATTACCTGCAAGTCACTAAACCACGGGTCGTGGTAACATCTTAGCCCGCTCAGCAATTTCAGGAACTTTATGCTCCCACTCAATAGGCATCAAATGAACCCCGGCGACACCCTTGGTTTCCTTAAACTCGGCTATCTGTTCACAAGCTATCTTGATCCCTTCATCCGCAGCCTTCTTTTTATCAACCCCCTGCAAGCGTTTGATAATCCAATCCGGCACATCCATTCCGGGAACGTTATTTTTCATATATTTGGCCATACCAACACTCTTCATGGGTGTAACTCCAGCCAAAATATAAACTTTTTCCGTCAACCCCATATCATTTGCCTGATGTATCCATTCGCGCATCCTTTCCATATTGAAGATACACTGAGTCTGAATAAAATCAGCCCCGGCCGCCACCTTTTTGGCAAGACGGTGAACCCGCCATTCAAACGGTTGGCCAAAAGGATTAGCTGCAGCCCCAATAAACATCTCCGGGGCTTCATCAAGTTTATCGCCACCAAGAAAAGTTTTTTCATCGCGCATTTTTTTTACCATGCCGATAAGCTGCACGGAATCGATATCATAAACACCCTTGGAATTGGGATGGTCACCAAACTGCTGATGATCCCCGGAAAGACAGAGCATATTCCGAATACCATGAGCATAAGCTCCCAAAACATCACTCTGCATGGCAATTCGATTACGATCCCGGCAAACCATCTGATAATTGGGCTCAACTCCCTCCTGCAAAAGAATCATTGAACCAGCCCAACTTGACATCCTGACCATAGCGGTCTGATTGTCGGTCATGTTAGCCATATCAACATTTCCCTTAAGGAAAGCTGCCTTTTTTCGAATCACTTCAACGTTTGCGCCACGAGGAGGACCAACCTCACCCGTAAAGGCAAAATGTCCCGCGGTTAACACCTTCTCCAGATTGCTTCCAGATTTCATCTGCAATATCCTCGTCCTTTAAAGATTGTAAGAAACAACAAAAAAATTCTCACCAAAAATATCATTAAAATTAAATCGTACTAAAGCAGGTGCTAATTAAACCCAGAACAGTGAAGTGTCAAGTATTTTTTATTTTGTATCCAACCAAATCATAACTCACCTTTTTTTGAAAGCAATATTGTGATTTTTACTTGACTAACTCACCATTTTAAGTCATAGAGCGCTCAATGAGCCGTCACCATCAGTAATGAGCACTTTCTGAATGGTGACTATATTAAAATCAAATTCGTTTTCTGGAGGTATACCTATGAGTTTAAAGAGCAAATTCGAAACCGGAGAATTTGCCATTCTGGTCGAGGCAGAGCCACCTAAAGGGGTAGATATCAGTCCGATGCTTGCCCACGCTGAACCACTCAAAGATAAGGTTGATGCTTTTGTCGTTCCGGAAATGAGCAATGCCATATTGCGAATGAGTGCTTTAGGAGCAGCTATAGCCTTGCAGAACAAAGGCCTTGAAACTGCAATGCAAATAAGTTGCCGAGACCGCAATCAGCTGGCTCTTCAGGCCGACCTCTTAGCGGCGGCAGCCTGCGATATCAACAATATCATTGCAGTACCCGGAGATGATCCTAAAATCGGTGATCATCCCCAGACAAAAGCCGTTAACGAACTTAACCTAGTTGAATTATTACAAGCGGCAAAAAAATTACAGCAAGGTAACGATCTGGGAGGCAATCCTTTAAGTAGTGCCCCCAGTTTTCTGCTGGGTACTGTTGCAAATGCCGGTATGACTGGTAAAAATCTTACAAAAGAGATTGATAACAGTAAAGAGTGCCTCACCGCTGGAGCCCAATTTATCATCACTCCACCACTCTTCGATATCGCTGCAATTGAACCCTATCTGCGACAGATTGACCATAAAACAACAAAAATCATACCTACAGTGCTTTTATTGAAATCTGTGGGTATGGCACGCTACATTAAACAAACGCAAGACAATGTAGTAATTCCCGACGGTATCATTGACCGCATTCGTAAAGCAAGTGACAAGGCTAAAACCTGTACTGATATTGCCAAAGAGATGCTTGAATCTTTGAAACAAAAAGGTTTCGCCGGAGCCATGATCTCGACTGTGGGATGGGAACACAAGCTAATGGAAATATTAAAACCGTAAACTTTAATGAAAGGGGGGAAAGATATATGAGTGACCAAAAAAGAATTCTCATTGTAGATGACGAACCTGATTTCTCGTCTATAGTAAAATCAAACCTTGAAGCGGAAGGCTTTGAAGTAGAACAGGCATTTGATGGCGTAGAAGGTCTTGCCAAAATCAAAAGTAACCCGCCAGATGCCATTATTCTTGATGTTATGATGCCGGAAAAAGACGGCTTTGAAGTTTGTGCAGAGCTTAAAGCAGATTCTCAATATGAGGATATTCCGATAGTCATGCTAACTGCGGTTGCTTCCCATGTTGGTTCAACTCGCTACTCACACAGTGGCGGAATGAGCATGGAGGCTGATGACTACCTACCCAAACCAGCTTCATCAGAACAGATCATAGAAAGTGTTAAAAGCCTGCTGGATCTATAAACCCAAGATTAAGAGCTCAAGAAAGTAGAGTGCTACTTTCTTGAGCTGAAACAGACAATAAAAACGTGATACCGAAATCAACGTATCAAAAAATTTCACCGATTTGAATAATAATTTCACAAATAGTAAAAATAGTAGAATTACCTCTCAAAAGAGAAACAGACTACCAGAAACAGTTCAAAAGAAAAAAATCACTACCATACATAAAAGAAAAATAACTCAGCCTTTAACTATAACAGCCCCGCTTCAACAAACCTCTATCAATCAGATTGCAGGTTCCCAAGATTTTAGATTATATATTTTAAACATGAAAATACCGCTAAAAATAGGCGTTTTTATATATATTTGGATAGTGAGATAATTGTTTGCCAAGTTGCTTGAAGAGCAAATTGATCACCTCCATTAGTTAAATGAAGGTAAACGAATAGGGTTCCGGTCAAACCGGAGAAATTGGATAAATTAAGATCGAAAAGTGTGGTTTTCAGGAGAACCAATATGGGAAATGAAAACAAGAAAACAAAAGTTCTGGTAATTGGCAGTGAATCGTCCTTCCAGGAGATGATCAGCAAAAGCCTTGACGAATTTGAAATCATCAGTGCCGCCGACGAAAGTGAAGGCCTATCGTTAGCCCGAAACGAACGTCCGGATGCTTTTGTTCTAGGCTATCTGGAACCCCGAGGCACAGCTTATGGTCTTCATAAAAAATTGCGGGGCGGCTGGATAACTAAGAACATACCACTTCTCATCGTTGAAATGGGTGGTGATGAAAACAGCGATAAACGCTGGAGCCGCCAGGAAGCTCTGGAGATGGATGCAGATGACTACATTACCATCTCCCCCGATGACAGTGCCTCAATTTCACTTCTCAAGGAGTCCGTTGGCCTAACTGAAAAAATTGCTGTGAGAATGGATGAGCGGGCCAGCACTTTGAAAGGCAAACTGTTAGAACCAAACGATTTCTGTATCACTTGGGAACAGATACCGGGACGCGGCGCCTTCGAGATAGCCCATGAAGAGGTTCTCGATAACGTCGCCAAGGCGGCGGCGGGCGGCAAAGTTGATGCCATCAGCGTCACTGATAACCCTGGCGGTAACCCGGC
>JAOZKP010000555.1 GCA_029935295.1 bacterium
GTTGCTCTGTTCTTCGGCTCCGGCCCGGAAAGAGCATAAAGAGGCGATCATGAAATTGATCCCCGGGGTTAAACTTTACGAAGGCTACGGCTCAACCGAAGCCGGGATCGTGACGACCTTGATGCCGGAAGATCAGATGCGCAAACCGGGCTCCATCGGTAAAGAGTCTTCTGGCACCGACCTGATTAAGATTCTTGATGAGAAGGGTAACGAAGTTGCTCCCGGAGAAGTTGGTGAACTCTACTCGCGCGGGCCAATGCTTTTTGATTATTATTACAAACTGCCGGAAGTAACCGCTGAATCTTTTCAGGGTGAATACTTTTCCGCCGGTGATATGGCCCGGCGCGATGACGAGGGCTACTACTATCTTGTCGACCGGAAAAAGAATATGATTATTACCGGCGGCGAGAACGTCTATCCCTCCGAGGTGGAGAATGTGTTGGCCGCGCACGATGATATCTTTGATGTTGCCGTCGTTGGTCTGCCGCATGAAAAATGGGGTGAAGAGGTAAGTGCGGTGATTATTTTGAAGGATGATCACAGTTTGGCAGAAAAAGATGTGGTTGATTACTGCCGGGCCCAGTTGGCTCCTTATAAATGCCCGAAAAAGATTTTTTTCATTGCCGCTGATGAGATGCCGCGGACTGGCACCGGAAAAATCCTGCACCGGATCTTACGCGAGCGTTTTGCCGATTAATTAGTAGTGAAGATTATTTCGTGTAGTTGTTCCCTTGCGAAGCAGGGCGAAGCGAACTTCAAATTGTCTCGAAGGTACTTAACAGAATAATTGAAAGGATTGAACTATGAAGATTGCAATTGTTGGTGCCGGGGGCCTGGGAGGCTCTTTCGGGGCGATGCTTTATCTGAACGGGGTTGATGTAACCCTGATTGAGATTGACCGCCGCCGGGTTGATGCGATTACAGCCAATGGTCTCGATATCCTCCTGCCGGACGGAAGTGAAAAAAACTGTAAAATAAAAATTACCGATGATCCTGCCAGCGTCGGCATTGTCGACTTGGTGCAGATTTCTGTGAAAGGTTATCACACCGAGGTCGCAGCCCGGAATTCACTGCCGATGGTTGGCCCGGAAACCTATGTTTTGTCCGTGCAGAATGGACTCGGCAACCTGCGGCAAATTGAAAAAAGTATTCCCAAAGAGCAAATTTTAGGCGGGGTTACCGCTTTGAGCGCAATGCCTCTTGGGTTAGATAAAGTAAAATTCAACGGCGGTATCGGCGGCGTGCGTTTTGGTCGTTTTGACGGCAAACTTGACGGCAAACTTGAAAAGATTGCTAAGACTATGACGGCTGCCGGACTCGAAACTCATATTATCGATGGCGACATCCGCGTGCCAATCTGGCGTAAACTGCTGGCTAATGCCGGTAACTGCGTTGCCGCGATGAGTGGCTTTACCGGGAATCAGCTTTTAGCCTGTGCTGAAACCAGCAAATTAACGGCGATGCTCGCGAATGAGACGGCTCTGGTGGCCCGTTCCGAGGGGCTTGATTTTGCCGAGCTTGAAGATGCGGGTACTTATGTTTTGACTAAATGTCTGCCCGGGGTTAAGGATAACAAAATCTCAATGCTCCAGGATGTCGAAGCCGGCCGCCGAACCGAGATTGATACCCTGAATGCTGAGATCGCCAACGTCGGGGCCGCCAATGACGTTCCGACCCCGGCCAATGACATAATGACCCTTTTAATTAAAGCCCGCGAGCAGAAAATGCTCTGG
>JAOZKP010000556.1 GCA_029935295.1 bacterium
AACTATAAAGAAGCATATGTATGGATTTGGCTGCCGGATGAAACTGTGCCCGTTGTTGCGGGAAAGATGGAAGTTGATAACCGCAATATTATGTTCAATTACGGCAAAAGTTATCTGGAACGGATGACTGACAGCAAACCTGCTATCTCCATATATGAACCTGAACTACCGCTGAAGGCTGGTGTTTTGCCGTTGATTAATGGTTTAAATATGCCTGGCTGTCTTCGTGATGCTGCCCCGGATGCCTGGGGTCGACGAGTTATTATCAATAAAATATTGGGCTTAAAAGGGGCGGGCACTGATACCTCTGATCTTGGTGAATTAACCTATCTTTTAGAGTCAGGTTCTGATCGTGTTGGTGCGTTGGATTTCCAGCAATCACCTTCTGAGTATGTGCCGCGTTTAGCTGCTAATGTGTGCCTGGATGAATTATCTCAATCGGTTGAGCGGGTTGAAAAAGGTATACCATTAACCTCAGAGTTTGATCAGGCGTTATTTCACGGCAGTTCAATTGGTGGGGCACGGCCTAAAGCTCTGGTTGAAGATCATGGGGTTAAGTATGTTGCCAAGTTTTCTTCCAGTAGTGATCTTTACAGTGTGATCAAAGCTGAATTTATCGCTATGAGGTTAGCATCTTTGGTGGGGCTTGATGTGGCGCCCGTAAAGATGACATCTGTGGCCAATAAGGATGTTTTGCTGGTTGAGCGTTTTGATCGTAAGCCGGTTCAGGATGGTTGGTTGCGAAAAGCGATGGTTTCTGCCCTCACTCTGCTCGCTCTTGATGAGATGATGGCAAGATATGCCAGCTATGAGGTTCTCGCCGAGATTATTCGCCATCGTTTTGTTGAGCCAAAAAGAAATCTGAGAGAATTGTTCTCGCGTCTGACATTTAATATTCTTTGCGGCAACACAGATGATCATGCTCGCAACCATGCCGCGTTTTGGAATGGTAAGGAGTTAAGTTTGACACCTGCTTACGATATATGCCCTCAAGGGAGAGTGGGGAATGAGGCTTCTCAGGCGATGCTGATTTCAGGGAATGATAATCGCAGTATTCTGAAGAATTGTTTGAAAGCAGCGCATAACTTTCTGCTTTCTGAAGATGAAGCGCGTGAAATTTTTGCAAACCAGAAATTTTTAATTGAACAAAATTGGGATTCTGTGTGCCAAGAGGCACAGCTAAGTGAAGTAGATAAAAATCTTCTCTGGAAAAGACAGTTTCTTAACCCTTATTCTTGTTCAGTTTGAAAATTGAAAACAAGGGAAAACCTCGAAAAGTAAGTATTATCGCAAAGCAATTGTGGCGGGACGGGGGTCTCCGACGGGGGTCAAATCTTTATCCTTGACAAAATAACGTTTTGAACGACTTCGGTCTTCGATAGATTTTGAGAACGCCTCAGCTACACAACCATTGCTTCGTCCATTTTAACGGGCAAGTTCAAATAGATTGAATTTAGCAGCTTTCTTGTCGAATGTAATGGTCGACTCGCACCCTTGTGCCGCAGCAGAGTAAGCAATTAAGAGGTCTGAAAGATCATATTTGGTTGTTGGTGCGTTTTTTGTGAATTGCTGCAGTGTAGATGAGTGTTCAAATTTTAAGATAGGCATGAGTAGTAGTTCGCTTATTGAATCGATGATCTCTTGCTGGGGGATGTTGTAAACTGATTCCAGTACCCAGATTAATTCCATAACTACTAGTAAAGGTACAAATAGTTCACTTTTACTTGATTC
>JAOZKP010000181.1 GCA_029935295.1 bacterium
TAACTTTAGATCGTCATCATCTCGATTGATAAAAAACTCTTCTGCCGCGTATTTTTGTGCAAGAAAACGAGCGAAAACTGATTCAGCTGTGCCGTAGGCTCTACACGCAGCTAATGACTTTGTTTCACAAAGCAATTGATACAATTTTATGAACGCTGATTCAGAATGTTCCCAGGAGCTTAATGCTCTGCCCACCGCTTGGTGAATAACTGAAGTATTTTCCTCCCCATGATATTCATCAGAAGGCATTTGTCTTGCAGGGGCACTCCATTTCGGTGGTGGTTCGTACTTTCTCATTTATCGGTGCTTCCCTATTTTACCCCTAACGCCAAACATCATCTGCCCCGATCGGAATCAGTAATCAGCCCGGCAAGAGCAAAGAATCTTGATCCTGCAATAACCTCTGCAAAATCACCGTGCTGCTTGGAGTCGGTGTGCATGTAATTTATTACGTGATTTCAACTGGTTTACTCATTCATCTGGGCATAGATTTTTTTCATCATCAATTCCTTCACCAGAGTTCCAAATGACTGGTCTTCCAATATCTTTTCAAAAATCTCCTGGTTTTGATCCATCCGTTCAATCAGCTTGTCAATAAACATCTCTTCAAAGGCGTATTTAAAGGTATCCAGTTTATTGACCTTAGCCTGTGTTTGCAGTGTAGTATCTTCCATTAATTCGGCTTCTATCTGTTCAAAAAACAGCCGGTCTGCTTCCTCAAACTCGGTGCCGAAACGCTCATTTAAAACATCAATAATCTCAGATAAAGTGGCCTTTTCCTCTTTTGTCCGTTTGATGCCGGCCTCAGATAAACCATCCAGTTCGCCATCTTCGCCCGTAACCAAATCAATGGAACCCTCTTTAATTTTTTGCAGGCGGTAATATTCCATTGCCACTTCGTCAACCAGCTTCATACTTTCCGACAGGTCACGCTTGGGTAATTTGCTCAGCAATAACTTGGCGTACGCATAAAATTTTTCAAACTCAGGTTCCCGAAAGGGCATGATCTGAGCGAGGAATGAGTAGAGATTTGTCCAGGTACGCAGACTTTTCTTGAACGCTTCTTTTTCGTCTTCGGTTTCCAAAACTTTATAGCGATCAAGGGCCGGATCAATAAAACTGTAGAGCTTGGCCTGTGTTCGGGCTGTCATTCTGGTGGCCGGGCTGAAATAGACCTTGGCCAAAGCGTCTATTTCCGAAGTCAGATAGATTTGCCATTCATCCAGTTTAGCCTTTAAATCATAAAGATGATTAGGCTCAGGTTCTTCGTTGACCGTCGTTATTTCATAATAAGGTTGAAAGGATTGCAGAATGGTTTCCCTGTCGTTGACAAAATCCAGGACAAAGGTGTCCTCTTTTCCGGGCGCGGTACGGTTCAGCCTTGAAAGAGTCTGCACCGCCTTAACGCCGGAGAGCGACTTGTCCACATACAAGGTATGCAGCAATGGCTGATCAAAACCAGTCTGGTATTTATCGGCGACAATCAGGATCTTATACTCATCCTGGTTGAACGCTCTGGGCAGTTCCTTTTCGCCGAATCCGGTTAATTGCGGTTCGGTAACACCATCAGGGAAGTTATCATCAATTACCTTGCCGGAAAATGCCACCAGTATTTTTATCTCCTTTTCATAACCTTTATCTTTGATATAGCGGTTAAATTCCTCAAAATAGCGTTTGGCGTGCTTCCTTGAAGAGGTGACCAGCATCGCCTTGGCTCTGCCGCCTATCTTTCCGGCTACTACCTGCCTGAAATGTTCAATGATGATTTCAGTCTTTTGCGCCAGATTATGGGGATGCAAAGAGACAAAACGACCAATGGCCAGGGCCGCCTTCTTTTTGTTGATTTTTGGATCGTCCTCAATGGCCTTGGAAAGTTTGAAATAGAGGGAATAGGTCGTGTAATTCTGCAATACATCCAGAATAAAGCCTTCCTCAATAGCCTGTCGCATGGAATAGAGATGAAAAGGTTGCGGCTTGCCATTTATATCTTTATATCCAAATACCGCCAGCGTCTTATATTTCGGAGTCGCGGTAAAGGCAAAGAATGAGAGATTGGTCTGGCTGCCACGGGCTGCGGCTGATTGTTCAATATAATGGTTCACCAGATCCTGTGATTCTAGCGGTTCTTCATCATCGCCCTCACCATATTCGGGATAATGCTCCCTGACTTCTATTGCCTTGTCATTTTTCTGGCTGGTTGAATCAGAGAGAACCTCCTTCATCTTCTTGCTGGCTTCACCGCCCTGGGAACTATGGGCCTCATCAATAATCACCGCGTATTTTCGTGACGGCAGATCACCCACCTTATCAATCACAAAGGGGAATTTCTGCAAAGTGGTGATAATAATATTGGCACTGCCCTCAATAGCATCTGCCAACTGCTGTGAATCTTTATCTATCCGTTGCACTACGCCGGATTTATGTTCAAACTGATAGATAGTATTTTGCAGTTGCGAATCAAGCACCCGCCGATCCGTTACCACAATCACGCTGTCAAATATCCGTTCGTCTTGTTCATTGTGCAGACCGGACAATTGATAAGAGAGCCAGGCAATGGAATTACTTTTTCCGGAACCTGCCGAGTGCTGAACCAGATAATTATGCCCTGCGCCGTTCTCTCTGGCATGGGTCATTATTTTTCGCACCGCATCCAACTGATGAAAGCGGGGAAAGATCATCTTTTGTTTTTTTCTGGTTCGTCCTTCAAATTCAAACTCTTCGGTTTGTAAATGGATAAACCGGCCAATAATTTCCAGCCAACTGTCACGCACCAGAATTTCATGCCACAGGTAGTCGGTGCGGTAGCCGGCCGGGTTGGCCGGATTCCCCCTGCCGTGCCGATCTCCTTTATTAAACGGTAGCCAATAGGTTTTACTGCCATCAATGCGGGTGGTCATATAGACGGCCTCGTCATCCACCGCAAAATGCACCAGTGCTCTTTTTTTAAAGGTAAATAACAGCTCTTTGTTGTCTCTGGTGAAGTTGTATTGTTTCTTGGCATGGCCGGTATTCTGGGCGGTGAAACGGTTTTTCAATTCAAGAGTTGCCACAGGCAGGCCATTGAGAGACAAAACCAGGTCCACCGAGTTTTTATTCTTTTTAGAATAATAGACTTGCCGAATCACCTTGAGCCGGTTTTGTTCATATAATTTGATGGTGTCCGGGTTCAAACCGGATTCAGGTTTGAAAAAAGCGCACCTAAACCGCACCCCGTAATCCACAAAACCATTGCGGATCACATCCAAACTGCCGCGCAGATCCATTTCCTTATATAAACGCTGGATAATCCGGTTTTCTACATCACCGCCGTGGATGGCAGCCAGTTTTTGCCATTGTTTGGCCTGGGTATCCCTTAAAAACTGTAATACCTCGGCCTTGAATATCCCCAGTTCAGGGCTGTAATCTGCGGCATTGCCTTCGGTATAACCGCCGGTTTTCAGCAGGGATTCAATAATGGCGGTTTCAAAGGTGTTTTCTGAGGTTATCTGACTCATTCTACTTGTCCCTCCCCGGCATCTTCCTGTTGTTGCTCCATAAAGTGGGAGTAGGCAATCTGCCAGATGATAGTTTTGACCAGATGCTTGTCGCGCTTGCTCAAATCTTCCCTCAGATTTCCTTCTGGATAACATTTTTGGATAAATTCGGTGTGCTCCCCATAAGTCGTATCATCAATTTGAGAGAGCGTATCCGGCAAGGCATCTTCGAGTACTTCTCCCGTGTCCGGGTCAATATATTTTACAGCCGGGTTGTTCTCTGTGCTGATCTCTTTGCCAAGGAATGTTTTTTTGCCTCCAGATACAGAAGGCCAGTACACGCCTAAAAACTCCGTTGCTCCCGGAGGATGAATTTTTGCCAGTTGCACCGCCCCGTCAATGGTGGAGCAGGATGAGTCCCGAATCATTTCAACCAGCACCTTGAAAGGTTCCATGTCAAACCGGCGGGACAGGGTTTTCCCGCTTTTGCTGATCTCATCTACTAGCAGTGCCTGTGATTTTTCCAGCTCATCACCGATAAAACCATAAAACATCTCGTCATTATCGGTTTCATCATGAACAAAGGCGCCTGCCTCATGGTTGTATTCCAGTTTCCAGAGCTTGAATGTGTTGGATTTCCATGACCAGCCGCCAAAGAGAAATTGAAAATCACCCAGCACACTTTTGAAATCCCGGGTTCCGTAATCAGAGATAGAATGACAAAGGGAGGTAAAAAGGCGGGTAAGATAGTCCAGCACCTCGGTAATATCGGTATGGGAGTTGGAAAGATGCTCATCAAACTTGATGGAAGAGATCAGGTTCAGAATCAACGGATAAGTGCGATTGGTTTCACCGGCAAAACAGATTAGACAATCTTTTCTCGGCAGCTCAAAAAGCTTCACGCCTGAGTGCCAGCGTTCACCGCTGGAGAGGCAGCTATCGGTGGCAAAAATCAACTCCTTTTCATGATTCATCTCCCGCAGCCAGGCAATGCAAAGGGTCATAATGTTGCCTCCTGCGTTACCTTGATCTTGCCGGTTACAACTTCGGAGATCAGGGCGGTACGGTATTCTTTCTGGAGTTCGATGATTTTTTGGGTTTTGTCGATCTTGGCGTTGATGCGGGTGGTCTCGGTTTCGATGTGGTGGACTATGGCGGTTTGCTGTTTGTCATTCGGATATGGAATTTCTATGTCTCTAAGTCTATCCACCTCTAAATAAGCTTGATTCGCTATCCATAGAGATATGGCATCGAATCTTGACCGCATATATTTACTGAAAAATGCAAACTTCAAATATTTATAAGAAACACAAGAAATAGGTCTTATACATACAGTATTTTGATTTAAATATGCACCAGAGAAGATTTTATCAATACTAGCCAACTGCCCTACAGCAGATTCTTTTACATCTGGTTTGCTTCCAACTGTAGAAACAATAATATCCCCATTTTCCAATTTAACTTTTTCAAACTCCACTTTTTGATTGTCAAATGCAATATGACTAGAAATATTAACCACTATTTTCTTTTTTAAATTGCTTGCCTTAACAACTGGAATACCTGACTTTTTGAAATCAATTGATTTGAACGCAAAACCCTTAAAATAGGTTGTCAGATATTTCAACTTCTTAACCTCCCACCCCTCAGGAATCTCCCCCAGCCAGTCAATACCGCTGTCCTTGAGTTTGACATCGGGGTCAATGCCTTTGGTGACGGCCTGATTGATAATGGCGGTTTTTTCCTCTTCATACAGTTCCAGCAGCCGTTCTTTCTGAGCAATGAGTTGATCAATCTCCGCTGTCTTGCGGTCAAGGTAGTCGGCAATGGCGGTTTGGTCTGGTCTTGGAGGGTTGAGAATCAAAGCCGAATTTATTTTATCAACACTAAGCCCATAACGAGTCACTCCATTTGCTGAAATTTCAAAATATGAGTTCAGATATTTTGATTGAAAATAACGAAACAGAAAATCTCCACTTATTGTTTTTGGCTTGATGTGCGTTAAATGATAACCACACACCACATTATCAAAAGACTCTACTACCAAAGCTGGTGCGGCAATATCATCTGGAGTTTCTGAGTCCTTGGTAATAATTACATCACTTTTTTCTAAAATAAATTTTGTGATTTGATCGTTACTCGCTGTCGCTTTCATAAAATTCAATTCACTACTTATAAATTCGTTTTTATATACATCGACATAATTGCACAGCAGGACACTATCTTCATTGTCTTTGCTCTTTTTATCAATGTTGCTTGGGTTTGCATCAGCAACATACTTCAACTTCTTAACTTCCCACCCCTCAGGAATCTCCCCAATCCACTCAACCCCACTATCCTTATATTTTTCGTAACGATCCATCAGTCATCCCCCAACTTGTCCTGCCCATCATCAGGCGACTGATCGGACAAATAATTCTCTTTGGAGATAACAGACCGCCCCAACTCCTTTTCGGTATCCTTTCGGGCATTACCGGCAACATGACCACCGCGTCTGGCAACCTGCCGATTTTCAGGGAAAGTCTTTGGTTTTTCCTGCCTGG
>JAOZKP010000557.1 GCA_029935295.1 bacterium
TGTGTTTTCAAGGATAATCAGGCATCTCAATATGGCGGGGCCCTGGGAGTTTTTTATGCCGATGTGACGGGAATGGAACTTTCCTTCATCGACAACCATTCATCCTCGTACGGTGGCGCTGTTTATGTCGGTGGTGGCAGTGTGTTCCTTGGCGCCGGAACATTTTACGGCAACTCGGCCGTCAAGGGGGGTGCCATGGCCACGGAATTTTCCGATTCAGACGTGGTGCTCTCCAATTCCTTGTTCAGCGGCAACCATGCCTCTGATGAGGGCGGCGCCTTATTTTGTGATGATAGCAGCGGCTTACTGGCCCGCAATGTGACGATCAGCGGTAATTCTTCTGTAGGCTTTAACTCAGGGGCTGGAATTTCGTTGAAATCTCTCGCGGTTGTCAGTGTGCAAAGCTCCATCATCTGGGATAATTGGGCTGCGATCGGAGTATATTATCTGCAAAGCTCCATTTCAGTGGATAATGCCGAAGTGCATGTGAATTATTCTGATATTCAGGACGGCAGTAGTGGAATCACTCAGATTAACGGCGCAACGGTAAGCTGGAACCACAGTATTGACGCGGACCCTCTGTTTGTGGATAAAAATGGGGAGGACAACCTGGTTGGCACCGAAGATGACAATGTGCGTCTGTCAACTGGGTCTCCCTGCATTGATGCCGGAGCCAACATGGATGTGGTGGCAACGGAGGATCTGGATGGCTACAGGAGGATTTCCGACGATCCCACAGTTGCCGATACAGGCATCGGCTTTGGAGCCATAATCGATATGGGATGTTATGAACGTCTCAGCCCCATCTATGTCGATGCCGCTGCTACCGGCCTCAATGATGGTTCCAGTTGGACTAATGCTTTCAGGTACCTGCAGGACGCCCTGGCAGCTGCCGACAGCAGTGCCGGTCGGGATATGATCTGGGTCGCAGCCGGAACCTACAGGCCGGATCAGGCGGATGTGGCTGGGGGTTTTACACTGGGAAACCGCTTTCACGAATTTTACCTTGATGACGTTGAAATTTATGGTGGTTTTTCCGGCAATGAAACAAGCCGGTCGGCCCGCAACTGGCACGACCATCTGACGGTATTAAGCGGAGCGTTGGGTGGCTCCCAATATAACAACAGTTATCATGTTGTCCATACCTTCCAGCATGCACTTGAAGCCCTGGGTATTGGCCGGGCAGTGGTTCTTGACGGTTTTACCATCACCGGCGGTTTTGCTGACAACTTTAATAATACTGGTAATTTATCGAAAAATGGTGCCGGTTTCTACGTTGATCAGGCCAACCCCCTGATTGCCAATTGCACTTTTAGTAAAAATTGCGCTATCGGTTACGGCGCCGGCATCTATGCTTGGTACGCCCGGCCCCGGATTGTCAATTGCGTCTTCAATGGCAACGACGTTTCCCAGAGCAATTATACCCAAAGCGGCTACGTTGGTGGTTCCGGTGGCGGTCTGGCGGCTCGCTTCAGCTGGCCGGAGGTGACCAACTGTACCTTTGTCAACAACCATGCCGATGATTTCGGTGGCGGCATCTATACCAATTCCGGCGGGCTGGCTACGGTGGTTAACTCTATTTTCTGGAACAACAGCGACAGCAGTGGGTGGCCGGAAAACGGACAGCTCAACGGTTCGGCGGCGGTCTCCTACTCGTTTATTCAGTATCTCGACACCTTGGCCGGAAACCACAACCTCACCGGTGTGCCTCGCTTTATTGATGC
>JAOZKP010000182.1 GCA_029935295.1 bacterium
GAGGGTCTTCGGGTCAGCCAGCGGGTCGTTTGGCATTACCCTGCTACCGACTATTGAACGATTCTAGAACGCCATACTATACGAGTCACAATTTATTTGTCAAGCTATTTTTCCTGATTTTATTAGGAAAATTTAAGTTCGGTAAGTTTTTTTCTACAAAAAAGCGTTTTTCATAGGTTAAAACCTCAGTTAAAATTGCCGAGAGATGATATCACCAAATAAAAAAGAGACTGTTACACAAGTTACTGATAAGATCTCTTAACCTCGGCCAGACGATTAAGGAATGGGCGGCTGACAAAAAGTGAATCCTCTTCATGAAGAATAACATGAGGAGTAATAAAGAACATCAGCTCAACCGAATGAAACTCTTTCCCTTCATAGCCGACCAGATAGCGTATTCCAGGAATCCGCGAAAGCCAGGGAACCCCGCTGTAGCCATTACTGCGGCTCTGTTGAATTAAACCACCAATTACCACTGTCTGTCCATCGGCTACCGAAAGAATAGTCTGTGCAACCCGCTGAGAAAAGATCGGCGAGTTAATCCCTTCAATCGTCTTGTTTGAAACCTGGCTGACTTCCTGATCAATCTCCATCCGCACCATACCATTATCATTAATATGCGGGGTAACATTCAGGATAATTCCGACATTGCGATACTGAATAGTAGTATCAGTGGTTTGCCCGGTGGAACCGGAGTCGGTGGTGCGATAACTTGAGGTTACGGTCGGCACATCCTCACCAACATCAATTTTAGCAGTTTCACCATCGGATGCCAGAATCTGCGGAGCTGACAAAATATTAACTTTATTATCATCAGCCAAAGCCCGGACAATTGCCTTGAACCGGGTCGAATTGCTGACCAGAAAACTCAATCCTGAACCAATCAGAGTATCTCCGCTGCCGCTGACCAGACCAAGACCGGAATCAACCCCGATCAAGCCGTTGGCATTGCCACCGCCCATCCCCTTCATCAGGTAACTCCACTCAATCCCGAGCTTATTGGTCTCATCAAGCTTAACCTCAGCGATCGTCACCTCGATTAAAACCTGCTTCGGATAGATATCAAGTTTCTCAATTACCGGCTTAATCTTGCGGTAATCGTTACCGCTCGCTCGCACCAGAATTGAGTTAGTCGTATCATCAACAACAAAAACAACATCTCCTTCCAGGGTACCGCTGACTGCAGTGCCGGGCCGAGCCTTGCGTTTCTCATTCGCAACCCGGTTCTGACGCTGGTTATCCAATAATTGTTTACCAATCGGCCTTAAATTATCTTTATTTTTATCTTTATCGTTAACTTTCTTGGTACCGCCGGTAAAGAGCCCTTCCAACACGGCAACAATATCTTGGGCAACCCCATTCTGTATATAGTGAACAAAGATACCCTCTCCCTGTGAATCCTGAGCCAGAATCGGAACTTCACGATCAAGTTCAGCAACCCATTCATCAACCAGAGCTAGAGATTCGACATCACGAGAGAGTACCAGAATCATATTGATTCGCGGCAGAGCGAGAAAAGTTAGCGAGGAGTTAGGGTTACTGCCTTTGCCGGCAGCCAGACCATAAGTGCCGATCAGCTTCTCCAGCTCTTTAACCATATCCTCGGCATTGACATATTTCAGAAGGTAGACTTTCTGTTCGAGGCCGGCAAGAACGCTGGTATCAAACAACAAAAGCAGACGTGAAACTTTACCCAGAACATGACTATAATCACTGACTAAAAGAATCCCGCTCGCTTCGTGGACGTAAACCTGTGCCCCTTTGCTGAGATAAGGCTTAATAATATTAACAAATTGAGCTCCGGGCAAGTAACGCAGACGATAGGCCCTGATAACCCGACCCCGAGATTTATCAGGGTCACCGGGAAGCAACAACTCGCCCGCTTCAGCCGCGGCCGGGAGTGAAGCCTGGGGCATAATTTCCCATAGAGGGCCGCGCTTTACCATTACGACCCCATTCATCCGCAGAACTCCACGCAGAAGTTCAAATATCTCATCCCGATTAAGCTCAGCATTAACCTCTAACGTAACCTTGCCGCCAACCCCTTGCGAAATTGTATAATTCTCCTCCAGAACTTCCATAAAGAGGCGCAAAACTTCGATCAGATCGGCATCATCAAAATTGAAAGTTACCAGTTCACGACCTTTAATTTCCCCTTTAATATGGGCGCCGCTGCCTGATGTCGGCTTAACGGCTCCAGTAGAAAAACGTTTGAGGCGCTCATTCAAATCCTGTTCACGCGTTTCAAGCTTATGGATAAGGTCGCTCTCTTCCGTTCCCTCATTAAGAGCAGACTCGGTTTGTTCAGCTTCACCAGCCCCGGTTACCTGAGTTGGCGATGGCCGACCCTGCAACATCCCGCCCGGCGGCAGGGCATAATGACTCGCAGTTGGCTCCAAAAAGGTACAGGAGGCCAGCAACAGAGCACATAAAAGGATAAATAAAGTTTTTATATACAGTGTGAATTTCATTTGCATTCAATCTCTCCGTTTCGCGTTCCACAATTTTTTACGAGCGTATTTGATTTGTTTTATTTTCGTACTCGTTTATAGACCGGGCCGAAAGGCGTATTATGTTTTTTCAAGGCCCCTTTTGCAACCATAGCATCCTTCTCTTCAACTGAAAGTTTACGGATCTGCCGGGCTGACATAGCCGGCTTGCTCGCTTTACTGTTACTCTTCGCCACAGCAGAAGATGTGCCTCCCGCAGGGGCAATCGTTACTTTAGCTGATTTTTGCGGCGCTGCCGACTTGTCAACTTTTATATTTGCCTTGTTGACAGTTTTAACCGGCCGTCTTTTTTTGTTATCGTAAAGATTTACAGTAAATTCACTGCCACGTTCATCCTTTAACGTAACTTTCTTCGCTCCAACTTTGAGCACAGTATAGACCGGCGTCTGCCGCCGAGAGGGATTACCACTCTCCTCATCCTTAGCTTCAGCACCCTCTGCAATCAGCATCTGTCCTTTACGAAAGCGCTTAAAATGCAGCATCGCTTTCCGGGTTTTACCGGAGATATAGGTTCCGTAAAGAACCACATCGCGCCGGGTCGGAGCCGGAGCCGGGGTTTTAGGCGCCTCATCTTTCTTGGTGACTGCGGGCGGCGGCGCCGGGGCCTGCCAGGCTTTACGACTGGCGGAAAAAAGATTTTTGTCGGCCGCCACCGAGTAACGTGCCGCCTCAACCCGCGGTTTTGTAAGTTTTGAGGCCAGATCTTTAATCGTCGTCTGCACTGTCATACCGGCGGCGGCCGCAGCCGGCCTTTTTGACAGCACAGCAATTTCAGCACCAGAATAACTCTTGTAGGTCTGGCGATCAAAAACCAAGACTAAAAGTGCCAAAGCCAGAAAAAGGAGTGAGAGTCCGGCCCGGGATGGTGCCCATTTAATCATGCTCTTCCTTTAATAATTGAGACAAATAACACTTATGCAGTAAAAGCAGAGATAACCGCGTTAAAATAGTAAAAACGTTTCTCCCGGCGGCTGATGGTTTTAACCTCAATCTCCTGCAGAAAGATAAATTTTTCGCTGTTATTCACTTTAACCAGAAAATCTCTGATCGCTCCGATCTCAGCCCGGCAGCTTAAACGCAGGCGAACCATTGTTACGTCGGCTTTTTTTATCTCCGGCAGAACTTTTGTGGTTCGGACATCAACAGAACTCTCTTTTGCGAATTTCTGCAGCAGGTTTTGAAATTTTACTTCAGTTAAAGTCGGGGTCTCACCTTGCAGCAGGTTACGATTTTTCACTTCTTGTGCAAATTTCTGCAGGGCCTGATCCAGCGCCACAAACTCCTGCTGGCGGGCGACCAGGCGGCTGAACTTCTCAAACTGCAGGGTTTTTAAGGCAATTTCATCATCCAAAGCCTGATTCTGTGCCTGATAAAACCCCAAGCCCGCCCGGCCGATAACCAAAACCAGCAAAATGCCGACCACAGCCAGCAACACCTCACGGCGTTTAAGCAAATTAATATAGTAGTCTAATTTTTCCATAAATTAACTCAATGCAAAAGTAAATATTCGGCTTGCCGTCTTAAAGCGATAACCAACCGTTCCGAACGTCGCTTCGCCCTCGTTAATGGGGTCAAAGCTAAAGCAATGACCCCGCTCTGCGGAGGCGGAAAGAGAGAAAAGCGAATATTTACGTGCAAAAATACCTACTCCAGATCAACAACAATCTTGAAGGTTTCATTACTGCCCTTCTTAACCACCGGCGAATCAAAATGAACCTCTTTAAAAAGCGGTGAATCTTCCAAGGCCTTGACTACAGTCGTCGCGGAGCTCGAAGTCCCGCTTAAATATATCTTGCGGGAGCGAATCGCTAAAGAGCGCAACCAGGCATCCTGGGGAATAACCTCTGTCAGTTCTTTCAAAAGATCAACTGTCACTGCCTGCTGGCGCACCTGTTGTGAAAGAGATTCAAAATGGTCGATCAGAGCCTGATTCTTTTTTCTGATACCACTGAGTTTATCTGCCTCCAAACGTACAATCTTAAGTTCTTTTTCAAGTTTATGCAGATGTCGGCGTTTACCGGCAACTACCGCCAAGGGCTGGCCAATCAAGGCTGCCAGCAAGAAAACTGCCGCAGCTACTTCGAGTTTGAACCAAAGCCGTCGGCGTTTAAGCACGGCGGGTGAGATTAAATCTATACTGTATGGAAATGCACTCCATTCCAAGCGCAGGGTTTCCGGCAACTGATTTAACTCTTCCAAAGCCAACGCCGGCCGCATCTCCTGCAGTCCCAGCTTAATATCTTCAGCCATAGACCAGAGAAAAACTTTATTAAATCCTAAACCACGATTTTCTGCTAAAGGAAGATTATGGACCAGAAAACTGCCGGCTGCGGCAGATTCAGCAAAACCTTCGCAAGCCTGGAAAGTCACTGCCTGACCATCGAACAGCACCATCTCCCGCTGTTCCGGATTGCCGCCCAGATAAAGCCCGGGTTCACGCACCATCCACGCCAGAAGAAACAGGGTTGGGAAAACTGCTGAGAGATTAAATCCGGCCGCCGTAAACAGCGCCAAATACTCCCCGACCTGAATTTTAGGAGCCAAAGTAACACTCACCGCCAGGCGCCCGTCTTCCTCCTGGCAACGATAACGCCAGTAGAGCCCTTTAAGATCGTGCGGCACATGCCGCATCAACTCGTAGCCGACCGCATCCTCAAGGTTTTCGGCGGCAGCCAGCGGCAGCGTAAAATGAACAATCGTGAATATTTCGAGAGGAAGTCCCAGAAGCAGCAGGTCATCAACCTGTGGCTGGCACTCATTTTTCAAGGCTGCAACTGCAACTTTGAGGTCAGCAGGCCGGGCATAAAGGAACTCTTTTCGCTCAAAAACCTGATCCCGACCGCCTAGACTGCGGCGCAGACGGAAAAAGAGCAGACGCTCTTTTTCAACCAGTAAAATTTTAGTTTCCGGTAACCAGGGTAAATTCATAAATTTAACTGCCACTTAACGCTAATGCACCTGTAAAAAGTATTTATGCTAACCTCAAATACACCACGAAGAGCGCGAAGAGCACGAAGAAGATTTAAATAACAAATCGCTTAATGCCATTACTTAGTCGCTGACTTACATTAAAATTAATCAACAAGCCAATCCGAATATCTGCCAACTTCATATAGGTTAATAGTTGCGCTTTATGAATTTCTTTAATCTCTTCTACACTTTTCAGCTCAAGAATCAAACGATTCTCTACCAAAATATCTATCCGATATCCGCAATCCAGATAAACACCTTTGTATGCAACCGGTAAAGGGTGCTGACAACTGAAATCAATATTGCAACTCTTTAATTCATAAGCGAGGCACTGCTCATAAGTAGACTCCAGCAAACCCGGACCCAATTCACGATGGACTTCAATTGCGCAACCTATCACCTTATGGGAAAGCTCTTCAAACTGCAATTAATCCCCTTCGTGTATTTCGTGCTCTTCGTGGTGAATTATCACTTTTTCTTATTTACGGAAAATACCTGCCGGTACCAGTTACCGCCTTGGTTAATCC
>JAOZKP010000558.1 GCA_029935295.1 bacterium
CATCATCGCGTCAAGAACAATATGCAGGTTATTGTCAGCTTGCTGCGGCTGCATTCTCGTAGGATCGACGATCCCCGTATGGAGGAGATCTTTAATGAGTGTCGAGATCGGATCTATGCTATGTCGTTGATTCACGAATCTCTCTATCAATCCAAAGATCTGGCCCAAATTGATTTTGAAGTCTACATTCAGAAACTCTGCCGCAATCTGAATCAGGTGTACGGGGCTTTGGAAAAAGGGATTGTCGTGGTGGTAGAGAGGGGCAACGTAAGTTTGGGTATGGATCAGGGGATTGCCGTGGGCATGGTGATTTCGGAACTGGTTGCCAATGCCTTTAAACACGCTTTTCCCGAGGGTCATGGAGGGCGAGTATCGATTAGTTTGACAGAGCTTGATGGGAACGCGGTTGAGCTTATCGTTGAAGATGATGGTATCGGTTTGGCAGCGGAAATAGATATCCTGAAATCACCGTCGTTGGGATTGGATCTGGCAGTTTCTGCCGTAACCCGGGAACTAGGTGGAGAGATCAGGGTCGAACGAGACAACGGAACCCGGTTTGTCATTAATTTCAAGTGCGTTAATCATTAAGTCATTAAGGAGATAATCATGAATTCAGCAAGAATCATGATCGTTGAAGATAATACGACCGTGGCCAAAGATTGCTGCGAGTCTCTGGAGAGCCTGGGCTATGAAGTAATCTCAATTGAAGCCTCGGGTGAGGAGGCTGTGGCAAAGGCTGGGGCGCAACAACCCGATGCCGTGTTTATGGATATCCACCTGCGTGACAAGATGGACGGTATCGAGGCCGCCGAGCAGATCTACTCCCGTTTTGCAATCCCGGTTATATTTCTTTCAGCTTACAGTGATCGGAAATTATTGGAACGAGCCCGGATGGTAGGTTCTTTTGGTTATCTGGTCAAACCTTTCGAAGAAAACGAGCTCTACGCAACTCTTGAAACAGCTCTCTACAAAGCTAGAACTGAGAAAGAGCATAAGCAGATGGAGGCCCGGCTTCTACAGTCTCAGAAGATGGGAGCCATCGCTACACTTGCTGGTGGCATTGCCCATCAATTCAATAATATATTGACGGTGGTTAATGGTAATATTGAATTGTTGGAGATGAAGTTTTCTGGTGATGAGGAGTTTGACGGTAGTGCCCGGGATATAAAATACTCGGTTGAGCGGATGACCAGACTCACGGCGCAACTTTTGGCCTATGCCCGAGGCGGTAAATATCAGGTTAAAACGGTCTCGTTGGGTGATTTTATCAAAAAGGCCCTACCTCTAATCAAGTTGACTCTTGCTTCAGGCATAATCGTAAAGGCTGATCGATTATCTGAAACTTTTGATATTGAAGCAGACCTGACGCAGTTACAAATGGTGCTTTCAGCAGTTTTGCTTAATGCCTCTGAAGCTTTGAACGAAAATGGATGCATTCAAATTAGCTGCCACGATACGACAATAACTGACGTCGGAGAACTCAGCCAAGAATTTCCTGAACTAGAACCCGGAGACTATGTTTGTCTGACGATATCTGATAACGGCATGGGCATGGATGAGAAGACCTTAAAACAGATCTTTGAGCCGTTTTTTACAACCAAATTTTTCGGTCGCGGCCTCGGGATGGCCGCCGCTTACGGTATTATCAAAAACCATAATGGCTGGATAGCGGTCGATTCAGAGCCGGGTCAGGGAACAACCGTCGAAATTTACCT
>JAOZKP010000559.1 GCA_029935295.1 bacterium
ACCAACGGGAATCTGTATCTGTGAACATTTATACGGCGATACCATCGATCGCCCTGGTGGCACCGAACGGATTACCCGGCCTCCAAGGCCAATATTTCAACAACACGACACTGTCCGGTTCACCAACCCTGACCAGAGTCGATGAGATTGTTGATTTTGACTGGGACCGGAGCTTTCCCGGCTCCGGCATCAATACTGATAATTTCTCGGTCAGGTGGAGTGGCGAGATCAATATCACGGTTCCCGGTGAATACCGGTTGGCCACTGCCAGCGACGACGGGGTCAGGCTCTATGTGGACGGGAATCTGATTATTGATGACTGGCGCGTCCATCCGAGAACCTGGAATTATATGGAGCCAATTCATCTGACGGCAGGCCGCCACCAGGTGGTGCTCGAGTATTTTGAAGGTTCGGGTGGAGCAAACGTTGGTCTCTACTGGGTCACTCCGGATTTGGGTTTCTGCCGCTGGAACAACATTAAAAACGGCAATCACTATGCCAACAGCACGGCGTCATCGATTCAGGCGTTCGAGATCAACGGGCACTTAGAGAGCGGCGAGCCCAATGAAGACCCATACGTTGATGCCGTCCGAAACGGCATCAACTACCTGCTGACGAGTATAATCGATTATAACATCAGTGGCCAGACCTACGGGGATCCCGATACCAACGGTAACGGCATCGGCCTGTCGGTCAACAGCAACCGGCAGATTTACGAACTGGGAGCGGTCATGGACGCCCTGATCGCCTCCGGCACGCCGGATGCCGTCGCCCGTACCGGTAGCACCAATGTCATCAATCGCAGGTATCATGATATCGTCCAGGATATGGTCGATATGTACGCCTGGGGCCAGTATGACCATGCGACTGTGGGTGGAGGTTGGCGTTATGGCTGGAACGCCGGGCCAGACAACTCGGCTTCGCAATGGGGTGCGATCGGCATGATTGCCGCCGAGCGTCACTTCGGCTGCATCGTTCCCCAGTGGGTCAAGGATCGCAACGATTTGTGGTTGGATTACAGTTATAACCCAGCCGGTTACTTTGGCTATGCCGGCACAGGTGCTAACCGGTCTGGCTACGCTACCGGCCCCAGCGGCATGGTCCAACTGAGCTTTGGAGATAAAACCGTAAATGACCCACGTTGGCAAAAGTGTCAAGACTACATAGATGGCCGATGGGACGATTTCATCAGGGTAAATCGTGATTGTCGTTACTACTCCTACTACCCTTTCGCCAAGGCGATGCGCCTGGCCCTGCCCCAGAAGGTTACCCATCTCTCCTCAGGTCTCGACTGGTACGGGGACGAAATCCGGGGATTGGCCCGTATCCTGGTGGACCGGCAAATCGCCGACGGTTCCTGGGTTTATGACGGCTGGCCCTATGTGGGAGAACAGACCGCAGCGGCCTGGAACGTCATCATCCTGACCCAGACCCTTTTTGAAAAACCACCAGTGGCGGTGATTCACGCTGCACCCAATCCCGGAGCTTTAGGCCAGGCAATCCTGTTTGACGCCTCTGCTTCCTACCACGTTGATCCGGCCAAGGATATCGTCGAGTACCGATGGGACTTTGATGCCTCAGACGGGGTCGATTTCGACCACCCGGAGGCCACCGGCATTACCACTTCATATGCCTATGGTGCCTTGCAGGACTACACGGTTGCCCTCAAGGTGATCGACAACAGCACGCCCGAGCGCTTTGATACGAC